>NZ_JBHFHK010000001.1:0-77834 GCF_041928215.1 Hubeiibacter jixunmingi
CTTTGCCTGCACAATATGGTGCTATTTTTGCCCATTGGGCATCAGTAAGTGTTAGTCTATTCATATAATCAGAATAAATGTGAGTTCAGTTTAAAAGAGCATATTTTTAAAGCCGTAGGGTGAGCAAATTATAGTACCACCCTACAGCATTAAAACCATCTTACTAAGCTTAATTAGAACCGCCAATTATAGAAAATATCCACCGCACGTTCAATCGATGAACTGGCTTCCAAATATAGACGGCGATTGACTTGATAACGTAAAGTGAGCTTGGTCACTGGTGTGAAAATCCCCACACCATAACGCAAATACAAATCAGGTGTGATATAACCCGTTACACTGATTTGCGTATCATTGCCTGTGCCTTGTGCATCAAGTGCCAAACCACTCAAACCAAAAGTACGTCCGATTTGATTGGTCAAAGCACGGGTCGAACCCAAGCCCATACTAATCCCTGCTGCTGCAATGGTATTATTGACATCAGACTTAAAGCTTTCTGTATTGGTGTTACGATCATTGGAGATACTACCAGTCAGCAACGCATTTAACGCTTGTTGTTCGCTAAGCCCGGCATCATTATAAATCACAATATTAGGACGGCTGGCATTACCTGTAACACGGATACCAATGGTCGAGTTTTGTACGCCTTTATTGGCATCAATATCCAATGATGGATTGGATAAATTACCACCAAAACGAGCAATGGCACGTTTGAGATCCAAGCTTTGTCCATAAGCCTCAATTTTCACCTGACGACTGATACCAATTGCACCGTTGGCTTGTAAAGCAAGATTTTCGCCACGTTGTGACAATTGCAATGCCCCTGCCAAAGGTATATTACTATCAAAACCACGGAAAATCACGCCATTACCAAGCGTTACCCCGACATTGGCACGGATATTCCACGGCTTGGCACGCTGAGCAATCACCAGTGGCTGATCGCTACGCACGATACGCAAATCTTCTGAGTTCGCTACCACATCTGGTGAGCTTTCAGGCATGGTAATCAAGGCACGTGGGATATTGACATTACCTGACACCACCAATTGTTTTTGTACTGGACGGATATCGATATCAATCGCTGGTGAAACGGATGCACTAATGCTTGGCGGTTGAGCTACCAGTAGTTCTTGCCCTTCGACTTTGAGTTTGATATTTGGATCGCCTGCCCATATCGCATTACCCGTAATACGCCCAAGACCACGCCCTGCCGCAAACGAACCACGAATATCCGCCTGACTACCACGAATGCTTGATGCCAACTGAATATTCTGTAAATTTACTGGTGCAGAGAGCAAAGCAAAATTGGCATTTTGTACACGTACTTCACCATTAAATAATGGTTGTTGGAATGTACCGCTCAGACGTCCTGCCGCAGACAATTTACCATCCAAAACACGCACATCCGACATAAATGGACGCAATACCGAAAGCTGCATAGCATTTAGTGCTACTTCACCACTTAACGTTTTATTGGTAGTTTGCGTGCCAATAATCACATCAGCAAAACCAGTACCAAGTAAAGGCGTATCAGCATTGACTTTTAGCGATAAACCTTGTGCTAAAGTCTTGGCATCTATACGTAATTCTTTATAAGCAAGGCGAGAAATTTGTGCTTGTTCATCTTCACCTGCCAAGCCAATATTACCGTTTTGCGTGATCAAACGGGCATCTAATTGCATCGGCTGATCTTTTTGCCAAGATAATTTACTATAGCCATTTAATACGCCATCTACAGCCAAATCAGCAGGCATAAAGGCAGCAAAATCAGCCAATTGAATATTTTTGACTTGTGCTGATACTGCCCCTTGTTCTGGATTGACCAATAAGGGTTGATCCAAACAAATCTGACTATTCGGATTATTTTGACCTATCCAACAATGTGCTGCCAAAGACAGTTGCTTATTTTGATTTTTATAAATCAACGCTGCATTTTGGCTTTGCTGTAACAAGACACGCTTGGAGCGGAATTGCCCCTGCTGTAACTCTCCAAACCAGTCAAAGTTTTCATTAAAACCACCTGCCAATTGGGCAAAAAATTGACTGTCTTTAGCGTGAGTTTGTGCTTTGAGTAGATGTGCTCGGCGTGTACCTTGCAATAACAGTTGTGCTTGGTCTAATTCCTTATCACCAGCTTTGAGTTGATTTAATTCGACTTGTAACTGTGTCGCTTGCTGTTCTAATGGCAAACGTCCCAATACACGCAGATTATCCACACTGAATTTGTCTTGGAAAGCAAATTTGCTACCAATCAAATTTGCACTGGCGGTTAAATTCGGCTGTGTAGTGACTGCAATCACACCTTTGACATCACCGCTCAAACCAGGATACAGTTCAGCTAAGCGATTGGCACTAATATTGAGTTTTAATAATTGTGCATTGCCCACTGCTTGCACCACATTATTGGCATAACTGACCACTAAATTATTGGCTTGAAACTGCTGTGGTATCAATTGACCTTGGCTATTTTTTGCCAATTGAATGTTAAGCTGACCTTGTGCCAACAATGGTTTATTGAGTAATTGTCCACGCAGATTAAGCTGGCTGATATTCACTTGTTTACGATTGTCAGACCATTGACCTGTCGTATTAATTATCCCTGTCAAATCACCTTGAGCTTGAGCATAAAAATAATGTGGCTTGAAGTTTTGCAGATTGGCATTGATATTCCAGTCGATTCCATTGACCAAATTGACCATACCTTTGGCTTGGATAAGACCTGCAGCACCTTGATGATATAACTCTTCCACATTAATATATTGCGGTGTACCTGACATATTCAGACGTAAAGGGCCTTGGCTGTAACCATCAGCATTCAATCCCCCATCATAACGCACAGCGTAGCTCTTTAAGCCTGATTGCGGTGCGTTATGCATAATTGCCACCAGGGTTGCTTTACCCGTCAAATGTACATTTTGAGCGGCAGATTTTTCTTGTACAATTTGCCCTTTCAAATCTAAATTAGAAAGATTACCAATAAACTGATGGTCTTTTTGATAAGCATCAATTGAGAAGCGACCATTTAACTGATTAACAGGTACTGCGGCATTAATTTGTTGTGGATTAAAATTCACTGCATTAATATCTGCAATAAATGCCAATTGTTGTTTATCATTTGGCAAGACTACTGTGCCCACACCAGACAAACGAGATTGATCATTTTGCACCAATACAAAATCATGAACAAGTAACTCTTTATCACTTAATTCTAAATCAGCAGCATAAGTTCCTACAGGCAATACAGATTTTTCATGGGCAGCAATTTTGGTACTGACTTGTATTGCCTTGAGATTTGACTGTAGCTCTAAATTTACATCGCCTCTTTCGCTATTCAACCAGCCGATGTGTGGGAATTCACGATTAATTCCTTGCCAAGATGTCAAAACATGCCAAGGTAGCTTAGTATTTTTGATATTATTATGATTGAGTTGAACTTGCCATTTCTCTGCTTGATCAAAATCAACATGAGCAGTGATTTTGGCTTGATCATGATATTCACCCTTTGAGCTCAAATTAGCATTGAGATTATTTGGTAAAAAATCACGTACGGCCTGTGGAATAAGTGGATCATGACGATTGAGACCGTCAGCACGCCCTTTGACATTCCATTTCACACCATTTTGCCAATCGACATCACCAGCGAGAGTGATTTGACCGTTAATAACATGACCTATAAATTCATCAATTTTCATGGTTTTGAAGTCAGTAAACATCTTGGCTTGATAACTGCCTTCTGGAATGTTTTTTCCTTTTAAAGCGGTATCTAGATGCAGATTTAAGCCTTCACTATTACCATCAATATTCAACTGACCTGCTTGAGCAAATAATTCTTGTTCCGTCGCAACAGGAACATGGAAATCCGCCCATTTTACAAAGCCACGCATCGGAACATGATGCTGTACAGGATGCAGTACCAATGAGCCAGTAATCAAGTCAGGTGTAAGTGATGCGACACCGACTGCCAAACGATCGATATCACCACGTGCAGCAACGCTAATATGCTGTAAATTCAATCCTTTAAGGCTATCAATGTACACATCGCCGTCTAAGAATAATGGATATTTTTTATAAAGTTCAATGTGTCCTGTGACATTTTTGGCATCAATACCGTATAGCGAAATCGATGACCTATTGAGTTCAATTTTATAATCTGACCACGTTGCATCATAGAGTTGAATATTATTCATATGCGTGACATGGCTAGAATGCGTAGATTTTAGATTTAGCTGTGCAACACTGGCATCATCCAAGACCAATACAAAGGGTAATTTTAGTTCACTAAAGGCAAAAGGTTTATCATTCGGTGGTGCATGGTCTATCACATCGACTTGCCCAATTTTGGCAGTCATAAAGTGCATTTCTCGTTTTAGTATTGCACGCCAACCCAATCTCACATCAGCATCTTTGACTTGTACTTCAGTGTCTTTGACTTTGACCACAATGTCTTTGAGCTGTAGCCCACGGATGATATTACCACCGACATATTGATAATGTACCATCTGTTGGCGTGCCATCACCCAATCCAATAGCCATTTGCTACCTTTATCTGAGCTTGCCAAAACCAATATCGCTGCCAGCAAAAATACAATCAATAAAATCAAGGCATAAATTGCCAGACGTACACGACGCCACAGCGATTTTTTTTGTACTGGTGGCGTATTTTCTGTAGGTAATTGTGCTTGATTTTGCATCATTAAAATCCATATTGTGTTGAGTATCAGACAATCTGTCTTAACCCTAACAAAAATTTATCATCACATGATATATCATGACTATAAGCCCTGTTATTTTAACGAAATTTGCTGTTTTTTCCTAGTCAATTGCGAGTGTTTCTCAAATATAAAAACCATTTATTTTATTTTTACAAATTTGAAATTATTGAAAATTAGGGTGTGAGAAACACTGTTTCGCAAGACGCACCTGAGAAGCGATTAAAGCTTCGCAAGATGCTGTTTTCTTAAAGGTGCATAAGACACACCCTACACACGAATTAAATTTACTTTTAAAATTAAATAATTAAATTTAAACTTATCCTGAACTCACTGTATTACACTAAAAAATACTATTTTCAATTACACTTCCATCAAAATAATACACTTCTTAGCTGTATGTAGCTTAAAAAACAAGGCAACAAAAAAGCACTTATTAAAATAAATGCTTCTTTATCATCGAAATTTATATCAGATTATTCATCTTCGTCATCTTCGACACTGCTATCATTTACAGGAATATCCTGTGCACTCAACGCACTGTCATAAATCAAAATCAGCTTGCCTTCGGTTTCAATCATGCCCTGCTCTTCCAAGCCTTTTAACACACGACCGACCATTTCACGTGAACAACCGACCAAACGACCAATTTCTTGACGGGTAATATGGATTTGCTTACCTTCCGCCAAAATCACCGCTTCAGGTTGCTCAGCCAAATTGATTAAACAACGAGCAATTCGTCCTGTCACATCGATAAATGCCAAATCCGTCACTTTACGTGTGGTGTTTTTCAAACGTCGAGCCAATTGAGCAAAAACAGCATAACTCAAATCAGGATAATGAGAGCAAAGTTCGTGGAAGACTTGGTAATCAATTTCAGCAATTTCACAAACATCACGAGTACGAACTTGTGCTGTACGCTGTGCTTGTGGTTCAAACAGCCCCATTTCACCAAAAAAATCGCCCGCATTAAGATAAGCAACAATAATTTCACGACCATTGCCTTCATCTAAACTTACTGCCACAGAGCCTTTCAAAATAAGATACAGCGAGTGTGACTCGGCACCTGCACGGACAATAGTCGATTTCTTTGGGAAGCGATTAATTTTCGCACGTTTTAGTAATGCTTTAACAGATTCGGGTAATTGGCTTGGAGATAACGCATCCGTGCTAAGCTGAGAAAAGTCGGTATTGAGCATATCATAATATTCCAAAAAGAGGCTCTAGCGGATTATCTTTTAGAGCGATATAATTCTTAGTCTATTGTAACTATTTTTGAGAGACTTGCAAATGAAAACACGTTTAGAATGGGTAGATAATGTGTGCTTTAAAGCCACAACTGGTAGTGGTCACCAAATTATCATGGATGGAGCACCTGAATATGGCGGTGATAATCGTGGTGCACGTCCAATGGAAATGGTATTGGTCGGTCTTGCTGGCTGTGCATCCTTTGATATTATTACGATTTTAAAAAAATCACGACAAGACATCAGTGATGTAATTTGCGAAATAGAAGCTGAGCGTGCTGATGCCGTGCCTGCAGTATTTACTAAAATTCATTTACATTTTATTATCAAAGGCAAAGCTTTAAAAGTTGCTCAAGTAGAAAAAGCGGTGAATTTATCCGCAGAAAAATACTGCTCAGTCAGTCATATGCTGAGCACTGGCGGTGTAGAAGTTAGCCATGACTTTGAAGTAATTGAAGGCTAATAACTATCATCTATAATTGAAAAATTAACATCATAAAAATCATCGTGTAAGGATGGCTTACACGATTTTAATTGAACTGAACTTATTGTGTATTCATTTAAACTTTAATCCTCTACTTTTTGGGTGCATCAATTCTTTTTGCATTAGATTTTACCTCTTTGGCTTCGCCATCAATGATAGTTGGATCGTTAGCAGCACCGCCACGTTGCATCTGTTGCATTTGACGCATCATTTCTTCCAAGGGATTGCCACCCCCCATACCGCCCATATTAGCACCACCAAAACCGCCGCCCATGCCACCCATCATTTTTTCCATCATGGCTTGTTGGCGTTTTTGCATCGCAGTCATTGCTACACCTTTCAGGGCATTTTGTACAGGCGGTAATAATAGCAATACCGCAAATAAATCTGTCCATAACCCAGGAATCGCAAGCAATAATCCAGCAACCATCATCGCAAGTTTTTTGCCCGTGTGTTCACCCACTGCACCCATACCGATGGCACCGCCCATCTGCATCTGTTGAAGCTGTGGCATGATGTCTTTACTGTTCTTTTTGACGATTGCTAAACCAATAAAAAAGGCCGCAATAAACCAAAAAAACACATACCAACCACTACCTAGCCATTTACCCACTACAATCCACGTCAAAATTTCGACTACGATGGCGATCAATACCGCTAAAATAATACCCATGGCTTTCGCTTTACCCCATTTTACAGATGATTTGACTCAAATTTGGCTTAATTATACAGCAAAGCGGCAAAAATTCAGTGTGCCAAGCCAAACAAGCACAGTTTTTCTAACCGATTTATGTAACAATATAGGGCTAAATTTTTATTTTTAAAGAGCAATATGCTAAGAATTATCGGTATCGACCCTGGGTCACGTTTGACGGGTTACGGTATTATTGAAAAAGACGGCTCAAAGTTACGTTTTGTCGATGCAGGTACGATTCGCACTGAAAGTGACAATATGCCCGAACGACTCAAGCGGATTTTTGCAGGTATTGACCGTATCGTACAATTTCACCAACCAACTCAAGCAGCCGTCGAGCAAGTATTTATGGCGCAAAATCCTGATTCTGCATTAAAACTTGGGCAGGCTCGTGGTGCGGCAATCGCAGCTCTAGTCAATTTAAATTTAGATGTATCAGAATATACCGCACGACAAATTAAACAATCTGTTGTGGGCTATGGTGCAGCGGATAAAGCACAAGTACAAATGATGGTCATGAAGTTACTGAACTTAGAAATTTGCCCACAAGCCGATGCAGCAGATGCGTTGGCAGCGGCAATTTGTCATGCCCATGCATCAGGTAGTTTGAGTAAAATGGCAGTATTGCATGCCTTAGGTGTGGGTATGGCACGTGGGCGTGGGCGTGGCTTAAGACGACGTTGATTGATATAATTTGATAGAACATGATTCAACATGACTAAAAAAATCAAAAGCATTGACTTAGAACTAAAAAATAATCCCGAATTACTTAAAGCGTGGATTAAACAGCAAGCTTTGGACTTGGGTTTTAGTGATTGTGCAGTTGCTGAACCTGATAACCGTGCTGAAATGGCACATTATCAGCGGTTTTTAGATTTGGGTTATCATGCCGACATGGATTATTTGGCAGAAAATTTGGATAAGCGTGCAGATCCGACTTTACTTGTCCCTGGCACACGCTCAATTATTTGTGTAAGAATGGATTATTTACAACACAAGCCACAAGCTCGTTATATTCCCGACACACCCGATATGGGCATTATTGCGCGTTATGCTCGTGGGCGTGATTATCACAAGACCATGCGTGGTCGTTTGAAACAGCTGGCAAGTCGTATTGAAGAAAAAATCGGGGAATTTATTTCTCGTCCTTTTGCTGATTCTGCACCTATTCTAGAACGCCCTTTGGCAGCCAAAGCAGGCTTGGGCTGGGTCGGCAAGCATACGCTTATTATCAATAAACAAGCAGGTTCTTTTTTTGTCCTTGGTGAATTGTTTTGTAGTTTGGACTTGCCTTTTGATACACCAGTTAAGGCACATTGCGGATCATGTAGTGCTTGTATCGGTATTTGTCCAACACAGGCGATTGTAGAACCCTATCTTTTGGACGCAAGAAAATGTATTGCTTATTTGACTATTGAATATAAAGGCTCGATTGATATGGCATTACGTCCACTGATTGGCAATCGTATTTTTGGCTGTGATGATTGTCAATTGATTTGTCCGTGGAATCGCTACGCACAGCTGACCAGTATTGATGATTTTCATGCTCGGCACGGTCTGGATGATACTGATTTATTAAGCTTTTGGGCATGGGATGAAAGTGAATTTTTAAGTAAAACTGAAGGCAGTCCAATCCGCCGTACAGGCTTTCAGTCTTTTAAACGTAATGTAGCAATTGGCTTGGGAAATGCCCATTATTCTGAGAAAATTGTACAAGCATTAAGTATCAAACATGCACAACATAATGATTTGGTATATGAACACCAAGATTGGGCTTTACAACAACAATTAAAAAAAGCTTCAAGTAAAACCACTTGAAGCTTTTGAAGTTGAACCGTTATAGCTTAAGCATCAAAAGGATGACGCAAAATAATGGTTTCTTCACGGTCTGGACCAGTGGAAATAATGTCGATTGGACAGCTGATCAATTGCTCGATACGTTTGATATAATTTACAGCATTCACTGGTAATTGCTCAAGACTTGTTGCACCAACAGTACTTTCTGACCAACCTGGCATCGTTTCGTAGATTGGTTTCAACTGCTCATAAGCAATCGCATCAGATGCACCTGCACAGTTGGTATCTTCGCCTTCATAACCAACACAAATTTTGATTTCTTCTAAGCCATCCAATACATCAAGCTTCGTTAAGCAAATACCTGATACAGAATTGACATCTACAGAACGACGTAAAATCTCTGCATCAAACCAACCACAACGACGTTGACGACCTGTCGATGCACCAAATTCATGACCCACTGTACCCAAATGACGACCAATCGCATCACCACAATCTGTCGCAGCATCATAAACTAACTCTGTCGGGAATGGACCTGCACCGACACGTGTCGTATAAGCTTTGGTAATACCCAAAACATAATCTAAATGCAATGGACCCATACCTGAACCCGAGCTAACACCACCCGCAGTCGTGTTTGAGCTAGTCACATATGGATATGTACCATGGTCGATGTCTAAAAGCGAACCTTGAGCACCTTCAAACATGACAGACTGCCCTTCTTTGCGATATTGATGTAAAACTTTGGTCACATCAATCACCATCGGTGCAATCACCTTACGCCATTCGTCACACAATGCCAAAACGGTGTCTAAATCTACTGCTTCTACACCATAATATTGGGTCAATTGGAAATTATGGAATTCTAACAAATCTGCCAATTGTTGTTTGAATACTTCGCCACCACGTACTAAGTCAGCCACACGAATGGCACGACGAGCAACTTTATCTTCGTAAGCAGGACCGATACCACGACCTGTAGTACCGATTTTGGAGTTACCACGTTTTTTCTCACGGGCTTGGTCTAAAGCAATATGGTTCGGCAAGATCAATGGGCAGTTTGCGGAAATACGCAAACGTGCTTTGACAGGTACGCCTTGTTCTTCAAGTACTGTCATTTCTTTGATCAATGCTTCAGGTGACAATACCACGCCATTACCAATCAAGCACAGCACGTCATCACGCAAAATACCAGACGGAATAAGATGTAGTACAGTCTTTTTACCACCCACAACCAAAGTATGACCTGCATTGTGACCACCTTGATAGCGTACTACTGCCGCAGCTTTATCGGTGAGTAAATCAACGATTTTACCTTTACCTTCATCGCCCCATTGCGTACCAAGTACGACTACATTCTTGCCCATAATGACCTCTTATACGGTTAAAACAAAAAACTTTTTGACACAGCTACACTCATTCATCATAAGCTATCCATATATGAATTGCAGCGTACAATGACAATATCTGTTTTTGACCAAAGTTGTCCTTAATATCAGTCAAAATAAATTGTTTTGGCATTCAATATTTTTACCAAAATCAACAACAATAAATCGCAGGCATAAAAAAATCGAGCAATCGCCCGAATTGCAATTTATATTAGCACAAAGTTTGGGTGAGTGCATCTAAATTGATTAAATCTGTTATTTTTTTCATCAAATTAATTTTCAGCCAATGCGAGAGTTTGGTTGAATGATTTTGCAGAGATCTACTTCTCTTTTTGAGCATCTTGCATGGCTTGAAGACGTTGATTGATTTGACTGGCAAAAGTCGGCTTGCTGTCATCCAGACGCTTAGCATGTTGTAGATTTTTAATCGCTTCCGACTCTTCTCCACGCCAGAATAGACTTTCCGCACGATAACGCAACGTATTAATTTCCGCCAAACGTGCCGCATCGCTATCTTGCTTATTCAGGGCTTGTAAGCTCTGTTGTTGGGCAGATTGTTGTAATAATTGCCAAATATAAACATCATGCGGTCGCTGACGAGAGAGTGGCTGTAGAATATTATCCGCTTGACGGGTTTGCCCCATCAAAATTTGAATTTCCGCCAATTTCAAGGCAAAAGCACGATTTTCAGGATTAAGCTGATAGGCATTACCAATCAGTTGTAACGCATCATTATAGCGTTGTTGTGCAATCCATAAATCGGCTTGAGTGAGTTGATAAATCGGCATTTGTACTCGTGTCGGCTGAAAATCCTGCAAAATCTTTTCGGCATCTTGCCAAAGTGACTGCTGAATATAATGATTTGCCAATGCCAGTGCCGCTGCAGGATTACGCTGTGTAGCGGTTTTGAGTTGTTCCAAATTCGCCCCACGTTGTAATATCATGGCACGCCATTTAATTAGCTCAAAATATTGTTGCTGTTCAATCTCACGCTCATTTTGGCTAGATTGACGGTTTTGTGTACTGTTTTGATTATATTGTTGTGAACGCAAACGAGCCTCGCTCATCCGTTCTTGGGTCAAGGGATGGGTTAGCCAAAAATCAGGCACAACACTCAATTGCGTACTTTGTTTTTGCATATTTTCAAAAAAATCCGCCATACTGTTTGGACGATAATTCGCCCCTGCCAAATATTGCATCCCAATCCGATCCGCTTCACGTTCTTGCTCACGGCTATAACGTAATTGTCCATTCATGCCCATCGCTTGCGAACCCATCATCACCGCCGTACCCGCCTCGCCCGACTGTGTCGCCAGTGCAATACCTGCCAGCATACCAAGCCAAGACCATGCACTTTGTAATTTGGCATTGTCTTTACTACGGCTATAATGGCGTTGGCTGACATGTGCCACTTCATGGGCAATCACCCCCACTACTTCATCCAAACGTCCTGCTGATGTAATCGTACCAGTATTGATGGCAAACACCCCACCTGGTACAGCGAAAGCATTGATTTGTTTATCATTAATTACCATCACTGCCAAAGGTTGCCCTAAGCCTGTTTGGCTATAAATCTGCTGAAAAAGCTGTTCGATTTGTTGTTGTAGCCAAGCATCTTGCACTTGTGGCAATTCTCGGCGTGCCAAACGCAACACTTTTTCACCGACTTTGGCTTCTTGCTGACGGCTGATTAGACCGACTTGACCTCCAAAATCAGGCAAATCTTGATAGGGATTGTTTTGGGTATTTAGACGTTGATGGTTGGAAAAATCGATTTTAGGTTGGTTTTGCAAATTCCAATTAATGCTATTTTTTTGAAAAACTTGATAAAAATCATTTGAATTGCTGTTATTTGATGTATTGTTTGGAAAAATATTATCCGCCATAACATTTGGGCTATGCATTGCTAACATCGCCATCGTCACAATGGAAATTTTTTTGGCAGAAAGCATTTTTGACTGTGAAAAATAATGTGAAAAATCCATGGTATATCGCCAAAGCATTAAATAAAAAACTGCTTTAGCTTAGCTCAAATTTGATAAATTTATTGTAAAAATAGGTATTGATTTGGCAAGTAAATTTATTTAGATTTTCATACATATCTTGTTTAATAAAATAGGACTAAAAAACTATTTTTCAATCCTATTGGCAAGATTAAAACCAACTTTTGTTGCCTTTTAATATTTCATCAGCACATTGCAATGTGGTTTGCGTCAGCCACCATAACCGATAATCGCCCGTAATACTTCCCGATTTAAAATTATGCACATAGGCAAAACTCAAATCACGTGTCGGATCGCACCACGCCCCTGAACCATTATAGCCAATATGCCCAAACGCAGTCGGCACACGTTTACCCAAAGTCAAAACACGGTGATAACCCAAACGCCAATGCATCGGAATCGGCATCACTTTATCACGGGCAAAGGTTTGAATCTTGCTTAATTCTTCAAAGATTTCAGGGCGAATCAACGTCTGCCCTTGCCATTGTCCTTTATTGGCAAGCATGGCATAGATTTTCGACAAATCATTGGCACTAAATACGCCATTTACCGCAGGAATGACCGCAGTTAAAGCCTCTTCACTATACCAATCCCATTTGCCCATGCTACGTGGAATCAAAGCATCTTCCGCATCATAAGGATTGATACCGCTTAGGCTAATGACTTTTTCCGCCAAACTCAATGGACGACGACCGTCGGCATTGCGTGTTTTTGGCTTGGTGCTTTTGCTTTTCGGTTTATCCCTGGCTTTTTTAAATGGCATAGCGACCCGAGCCAAGGCATCTTGCGGTATACCAAAAAATACTGCATCCATTTCCATTGGTTCAAGCAAATAATGCTTTAAAATCTCTGCCAACGGACGTCCCAAAGCTTTTTCTAAAGTACCGCCAACCAACCAGCCAAAACTCAACGCTTGATAAGCCGTTGCTGACTCTGGGGCGAAACGTGGTGTCGCTTGCTCATAAGCCTGTAACATACCTTGCCAATCCAACATTTGCTGTGCATTTGAGATGGTATGGCGAATGTCGTATAGACCACTTTGATGGCTTAAAACATGACGTAAAGTGATATTTTCTTTGCCTTGTTGAGCAAATTCAGCCCAATAATGGGCAATCGGCGTATCATAATTAATCAAATTTTGACTGGATAAAATATGTACTAACGTTGCCAAAATCGCCTTGCCCGTCGAATAACTCATGGCGAGATGGCGTTCGTCCCAAGGCTCATTTGGACGTGCATCACCAGTGTACAGCTCTGCGACTTGCTCACCTTTGAAAAATATCGCAATCGATGCTCCACCTTGTGTGGTTTCAGGTTGAATTTGACTAAGCACTTGAGCCACTGGCAAAAAACGTGTATCACAATGTCCACGATAATTGTCCTTTTTACCCTGTGTGATTTTTTTAAGTAGCTTTAAACCTTGCATACACTTGCCCAATTGATAAATGATAATTTCACATTGTAAAGAAAAAGCCGTCTAGCTCAATTGCAAAAATTATCGAAATCACGTTAAATAGCTGCGATTATATTGTATATTTGTATCTATTTGATTTAACAAGCGACCGTATAGCCATGCAAAAACATATCCTCTGCGTTGAAGATGAGATGGCGATTTTATTGCCTTTACGTTATGCCTTAGAGCGTGAAGGTTGGACAGTAAAGGCTGTTGGTCTAGGACAAGATGCTTTAGAACTTTGTCAGCAACAGCATTTTGATTTTATCATTTTGGATATTGGTTTACCTGACATCAATGGCTTTGATGTTTGCCGCCAACTTAGACAGTTTTGCCAAACGCCTCTGTTATTTTTAACTGCCCGTGATGATGAAATCGACCGCATTGTCGGCTTGGAAATTGGTGCGGATGATTATTGCACCAAACCTTTTAGTGCCAGAGAAATTGTTTCACGCATTAAAGTGATTTGGCGACGTATGCAACCGTTAGACATGCCCAATTCACCGCAAAGCTTGACTGTCAACAATCAAACTATCGCAAACAATCAGAATAACGATACAACTTGGCAAGTTTTCCCACAAAAATTACAAATTCTATATCAAGGAAAAACGTTAAATTTGACCCGTTATGAATATGGTTTATTGTCAATTTTGATTCAATCCCCCGAACAAGTGTTTTCTCGCACGCAATTGATGGATGCCGTATGGGAATATCCTGAGCATAGTTTAGAACGCACGGTCGATACGCATATCAAAAGTCTAAGGCAAAAACTTAAACACATCGACCCTGAGCAAGATTGGATTATTACCCATCGTGGTGTCGGTTATAGCTTGAAAAAAGTCGATTAAAAACATGGAAAAGATATGATTGATGCACTATTAAAATCACCTTTTAAATTACCAAAATATCAACGTACTTTATCGATTTTTGTGAGGATTTGGTTTTTCTTTAGCGTAATTTTGGTCTGTACTTTGCTATATATGATGTACAACGTTAATCAACAGTTTAAACCCAATGTACGTCAAGTGGTCGAAGATACTTTGGCGGAAAATGTCAATATTATCGCCCAATTGATTGCCGAAGATGTCTATCAAAATAAAGTGCAATCGGCTGAATTTCATCAAAAAATCCAAAATGCTTTATCTCGTGACTTACAAGCACAGATTTGGCATGTCAGCAAAAATCAAATCCAACAACAGCTCTATATTACCGATGCACAAGGTGTTGTATTGTATAATTCCACTGGGCAAGACATAGACAAAGATTATTCGAAATGGAACGATGTCTATCTTACCTTGCGTGGGCAATATGGTGTACGTAGTAGTCGCCAAAATCCTGATGATGAATTGAGTAGTGTGATGTATGTGGCTGCACCTGTGATTTTTCAGCAAAAAGTGATTGGTGTGGTCAGCGTATCCAAGCCCAATCAATCAGTACAGCCTTATTTAGAACGTGCAAAAAACTATCTTTATCAACAAGTATTATGGGTAGCATTATTTAGTTTGGCATTGTCCAGTATTGTGGCGTTTTGGCTCAAACACAGTATCGAAAAAGTACGCCGTTATGCCCAAGCCCTTGCCCCAGTTAGTCAAGCACCATATTTTTATTCTGCCAATGAACTCAATCAAGTGACGCAAGCCATCAGCCAAATGCGTGAAACCTTGCAAGATCATGCCTATGTTGAAGAATATATCAACACTTTAACCCATGAACTCAAAAGCCCTTTGACCTCGATCCAAGCCAGTGCAGAGCTGTTGCAGGATGAATTGCCTTATCAAGACCAACGCCATTTTGCTGAATTGATTGAGCAGCAAAGTATTCGTTTAAAGCAATTGATTGAACGCATGTTATTATTAACACGTTTGGAAAAAACTGATAAAAACTTAAATTTACAGCCAGTCAATTTGTCTGAAATTTTAAAAAGTTTAATCCTACAGCACTGTAGTCGTATGCAACAAAAAAATATTCAACTTCAATCAAATATTGAAAATAATATTTATATTAATACAGATTTATTTTGGTTATCACAAGCAATTTTAAATATTTTGGATAATGCCATAGATTTTGCTGATGAAAATGGAATATTAAAAATCACTTTAAATCAGCAACAAAATCAGATTGAATTGACTATTTTTAATCAAGGACAGCCTATTCCTGATTTTGCTTTGGCACAAATTTTTCAACGTTATTTTTCTTTACCACGCCCCAATACACAACAACGTAGCTCAGGCATTGGCTTAACTTTAGTGAAACAGGTCATGGATAATTTGGGGGCTGAAATCTTGGTTGAAAATCAACAGCAACCTTTGATTGGCGTAAAGGTGCTGATGATTTTTGCAATGGATTAATTTTTAAAAAAATTGTCATCAATTACATAAACATTTTTGGGAAAATTGCTCTCATTCCCGAGAGAATAATCTCGACAGCTACCGCAGCCAATAGCATACCCATGATACGGTTCATGACATTCAGACCAGTTTCGCCGAGCAATTTACTCAATCGACCTGCTGCCATAAGACTTAAATAACATACTATGCTCAATAAAAGTCCTACTGCCAAAATTGTCAAAGTTCCTGCCAGCGTCTTCATACTTGATGAATAAATAATGACGGTAGAAATCCCCCCTGGACCCATAATCATCGGAATCGCAATCGGCACTACCGCAGACGCCATACCATTGAAAGCACCGTCGATTTTTTCTGGTGTAGATTTTGCAGGATTACCGCCACCATTCATCATACTAATCGCAATTAAAAGTACCAAAATCCCCCCAGCGATACGGAAAGCACCAAGGCTGATTCCTAAGGCTTGCAGGAGCAAATCACCCAATAAAGTAAAACATAAAATCGTAATGAATACTGTCGTTGCACTCAGCATTGCTACTTTACGACTTTGTGCAATGGTCGCATTACGTGTAATGTCTAAAAATATACTTAAGGCAGCAAATGGATTGATCAAAACCACAAAAGCTAAGAATAATTTACCAAATTCGTTTTCCATGTTTGGCTCAACTCAAAAATATTTGCTGTATGATATGCGATTTTATGGCAAATGTAAGCTTAATTTTTAGAATTTTCTTTCTAATGATTCAGTTACTTTGCTTTACATCTTTTTTTATCACAGTTCTGAATTTATCACGCTGGTTGAATACATATTTTTGTGTAAAATAATTGGCGACATATTGATAAGCCACAGACTCATCTTGACACGCAAAAAGCCCTGTATTACTTTGATGTGCATAGACATACCAATCTAATCCGATATGCTCTACTCGTATCTCGCAATTTTTTGCTATGTCATGTTGAAAAACATCGATGAGATAATATTGGCTCATACTGATGCCGATTTGATTTAGATAAGATACCAAATCACAACAGCCCATGCGATGTTGTTGATACATGGTATTGCCATCAAAACCCAAACTTATATAATGATCATCTTGTTTGTCCAAAATCAAGCAATGCTGATTTTGAGTGCTGTCATAATTCATTGGTTCTAGCCAAAATTGTTCTACTTGTCCCAAGTCATTACGCGTCTGTGCTGACTGCCACCGTGGATTTTGTAAATGTTTTTCGGGTAAAATACGTGCAAACTTACCAATAATATGATCAGAAAATCGTAATTGTTCTGGCTGAATAACTTGTTCTATCACACGCAATAATAAAACCATTGGAAAAGGCAACAATAATAAGCTCACCAAACACGCTTCATAAATTGATAAGAATCTTTTTTGATAAGCAAACATCACCAGCTGCGTCAAATAGCCCATTAACGCAAAATTAATAAAAGCAAATAAACAAAATAAATAAAAAGAGACTTTAAAATGATATTGGTTTTTCTGCTGAATTAATGTTTGTCGAGACAGTTTAATATTAAAAATTTTAAAAAAGAAAATATCCAGTACAATCATCACCAAGACAATCATCATTGCAATATGAAAAGGCAGAAGTACTGGATTAAAATTCATAAACTTGATCTATACAAAGTCATATTGATCTCTCACCAAATAGCTGACTTTTGGTGAGAAAAAAGATTTAGATGGCTTTTGATACATCTTGATAGCCTTGCAGGCTTAAGCGTGGACCATATTGAGCCACCACATGACTCGCCAAATGATTGCCCAAAGTCATGGTTTTTTCGATATCAAAACCATTCACTAAGCCATATAACACACCACCTGCAAAGGCATCACCCGCACCATTACTGTCTTTGACATCGACATGAATGGTCGGCATGCGTAATTGTTGGCTGGCATCAGCATACAAAGCCCCTGCTGCACCAAGCGTGATAAACACCTGTTTGGCTTGTTGCAATAAAGCCGCCACAGCTTGCTCTAAATCATCGCTTTGTGTGTACATCAAAGCTTCTTGTTCATTACAGAATAATACATCCACACCATCACCGAGCAAGACATTTAAGCCATCACGTGCATATTGTACCATCGCAGGGTCGGACAAAGACAAGGCGATTTTTAGACCATGATCACGGGCGATTTGGCGAGCTTGCGTGACTGCTGCTTGAGCGGTTGAACTGGTTGCCAAATAGCCTTCAATATACAAATATTGTGCGGATTTCAAAGCCTGCATATCTACCTGTGCATCGCTCAATTCTGCGGTAATGCCCAAATATGTACACATAGTGCGTTCGCCATCTGGACTAATTAATACCACACAACGCCCTGTCGTGCCTTGGCTAATGGATTTCTCAGTGGTTTTAACTTGCACTTGTTGTAAATCATTGAGATAAAATTGACCCAATTCATCATCACCGACACGGCAAGCATAAAAACTCTGTCCGCCCAAAGCACTAAATGCCACCGTAGTATTGGCAGCCGAACCACCACTAGCCTGTCCTTTATGCTCAGCTTCGGCAAGTTTGGCAATAATTTTTTGTTGCATATCGGCATCGACCAACTGCATCGTACCTTTTTGTACCCCAATTTCCGCTAAGAAATCATCGCTCACTAAAAATTCTTGATCGACCAAAGCATTGCCAATAGAAAACAATTGTAAATTTTGCATTTTTCCTATGTACACCATTCAAAAAATCATTGCTAGCTTAACATAAAAATACATTAGATTTTAATGCCATTTCGTCCAATTTTATCTTAGAATAATCCAGTTTATTATTTGGAAGAACATTTAGGTGAAATTGTATGACAACAGCACAAACCACACACCCTGACTTTGAACTCATTCGACAACAATATATTGCCAGTATTGATACCACAGTTTTTGAATTCCGCCATAAAGTCACTCAAGCTGTGCATTATCATTTGGCAAATAAAAGCGATGAAAATGTCTTTTTGGTGGCTTTTCGCACGCAACCCATGACGTCTAAAGGCGAAGCACATATTTTGGAACATACTGTATTGTGTGGTTCAAAACAATATCCTGTGCGTGATCCGTTTTTCTCAATGATTAAACGTTCATTGAACACCTTTATGAATGCTTTTACTGGTGCAGATTGGACAGCTTATCCTTTTGCCACACAAAACAAAAAAGACTTTGATAATTTATTATCTATCTATTTAGACGCTGCATTTTTTGCCAATATCAATGAATTGGACTTTATGCAAGAAGGCATCCGCGTTGAATTGGTAGATGACAAACCAGTGTTCAAAGGCATTGTATTTAATGAAATGAAAGGGGCAAGCAGCTCGCCTGATGACCAATTGTATCATACGCTTGCGCATCATTTATTCCCAAGCAGTACATATCATTATAATTCGGGCGGTGATCCTGCACAGATTCCTGATTTGACGTATGCGGAACTCAAAGCCTTTTATCAACGTCACTACCATCCGTCTAACGCAGTATTTATGACTTTTGGTGATGGTGATGTGTTCGATTTGCATGAAAAAATCCAACAACGTGCCTTAAAACATTTTGAACGTGGTGAAACTCTGGCACCGATGGCTGAACAACGTTTGACACAGCCGTTGGCGATCGAAGACTATTATGCTTATGATGAAGAAGACATCAGCGACAAAAGCTATCATATCATGGGCTGGCTGTTGCCTGAATCAACTGATTTGAGCTTACTTTTGGCATTACGCTTGGTTGAAGGTGTACTGATTGCGGACTCCGCTGCGCCATTACGTCAATATTTAGAGACCTGCAAATTGGGTCAATCTTCAGGTCCAATCATGGGACTAGACGATAGCCATGCAGAAATGACCTTCTTCTGTGGTATTCAAGGCTCAGAATTGGACAAGGGCGAAGCATTTGAACAAGGCGTGTTAAATGTATTGCAACAAGTCGCCAGTCAGCCGATTGCCCAAAGTGCCATTGATGCCGTGTTACACCGTATTGAGCTCAATCAACGTGAAACCAGCACAGGGGCAACGCCTTATGGTTTGCATTTGATTTTGGGCAGTTTGTATCACGCCATTCATCATGGCGACCCGATTCAAGCCCTTGATTTGGACAATGCCTTGAGCAGTATTCGCACGCAATTGGCAAATGACCCTATGTATTTGTCCAATTTAATTCAAAAATACTTGATTGATAATCCACATCGTGTACGTTTGAGTTTTGCCCCAGACCAAACGATTACTGCAAAAAAGCAAGCTGCTGAACAAGCTCGTTTGGATGTGATTGAAAGCGATTTGGATGATGCAAAACGTGCAGAAATCATTGAAAAAACACAAGCGTTAGAACAACGTCAAGCTACGCCTGATGATTTGGAAGTGTTGCCAAAAGTCGGTTTAGAAGACATTCAACCTGAGTTAAAACGTATTGACGGTGAAAAACGCACGCTAAACATTCAGGGTCAAGATTATCCTTTATATCTGTATGAGACAGGTACGAATGGCTTATATTATCAACAAGTGATTTTTGACATCCCTGCTGACTTATTAAATAATTCTTATTTGGAATATTTGGATTTATTGGTCGGTTCACTCGGTGCAGGTGATGATGATTATCTGAGCTTACAACAACAGCAAACTGCTATCAGCGGTGGTGTATCAACTGGCAACAGTATTCGCAGTTCTATCCATCAGTCGGATAATTTAAGTGCGTTGATGAAACTTAATGTCAAAGCTTTAAATCGTAATCCACAAGCGATTGATTTGGCACATCATATTTTGACCGATATGCGTTTTGATGAAAAGCAACGTATCTTGGATATACTCAAAAAACGCCGTAGCAATTGGGCAGATGCGTTAAGTAATTATGGTCATGCCTATGCCATGGAAATCTCAAGTCGTGGCATGAGTGCTTACGCACAGCGTGAAAATAAAATTAATGGTCTAGAAGGTTTAAATTGGCTAACACAAAAACTTAAAGATATTGAGCAGAATGAACAAGCTTATCAAGAATTTATTGACAAGCTAAAAGCCACACATCAAGCTTTGATGCAAGCACCAAGAGCATATTTATTGATTTGCGAAGCCAGTCAAACCGATCAATTGTTGGCACGAATTCAAAATGCTTGGCAAAAACCAGTTGCACAGCAAACATTTAGCCATCAAGAAATCAATATGCCTGTGGCGTCTGCTGACGGCGACCAAGCATGGTTAATCCAAAGCAACGTACAATTCTGTGCCAAAAGTTATGCAGCCGTGCCTGTAGGTCATGCTGATGCTGCGCCACTCATGGTATTGGCAAATTATTTACGCAATGGCTATCTACACAGTGCAATCCGTGAAAGAGGCGGTGCTTATGGTGGTGGTGCAGGCTATGATGGTCAAAGTTGTAGTTTCCGTTTTTACAGCTACCGTGACCCACGTTTGACGGAAACTTTGCAAGATTTCGACCATTCGATTACATGGTTATTGAATGAACCACAGCAAGAATATCAATTGGAAGAAGCTATTCTAGGATTAATTGCTGGTATGGATAAACCAAGCTCACCTGCCAATGAAGCAGCAGCAAGCTGTTTTGCTGAGTTACATGGTCGTGGACATGCTTTTAGAACAGAATTGCGTCAGCGTTTGCTTGATGTGACTTTGGACGATTTAAAGCGTGTATGTAAAGATTATTTATTGGACAAGCCTGCTTGTCGTGCGGTGCTCGCCCCTGCTAGCAAACAAGCTGAATTGGAAAGCTTAGGCTTTAGTATTCATAAATTGGTTTAATTAGATTGAAAAAAAATAGAGTGTCAAAAGATGCTCTATTTTTTATGGTACAGATTTAAAATCTATTATTGGACTACATTATTTTTATTGGCTTTAACTAAAAAACTAGTGAGTGTGGTCTATCTCTCAACAATTTCATAAGAAATATTTTTTTGTTTTCCATTAAAATATTCATTTTATTTATCAAAATAGGGTTTATACTTACCCACAAATAACGTATGAGTTTGATAAGGGCAATACCCATGCTACGTGGTATTATTTTTTCTGTAGTTGCATCAATGATCTTTGGTATTTTATACCTGTATAGCCAATTATTACATGATCTTAATAGCTTTCAAGTTATGGCTTGGCGAGTCTTTATGACATTGCCATTTGTATTGTTATTTGCTTATTTTATTGATGAACTGGTCAATATTAAAATCATTTGGCAACGTATGCGAGGTGATATCAGATTCTCTGCTCTGGTATTTATATCGGCGATGCTATGCATGGTGCAATTGTGGTTATTTATGTGGGGACCTTTGCAAGGGCGTGGCTTACAAGTATCTCTTGGTTATTTTTTATTGCCTTTGGTTATGGTGTTGATTGGTCATGTATTTTTTCATGAAAAATTATCAAAGTTTCAAATCTTTGCGGTTTTTTTTGCTGTAGTTGGGGTAACACATGAAATATGGCGAGTGGGTCAAATTGCATGGGAAACAGCATTGGTTGCTGTGGGCTATTCAGCTTATTTTGTGTTGCGTAAACGTATAGGTACCAATAGCTTAGGTGGATTTTGTTGGGATCTGATTTTTATGACACCTTTTGCACTATATTTTATTGTGAGCACACCAGTGTCTGTGATATCGATCTCATTTTCCGCTGTTATGATTGGCTTTGGTGCATTAAGTGCTTTGGGATTAGGCTGTTATCTGTTGGCGAGTCGCTTTTTACCCTTTAGTTTGTTTGGCTTATTAAGCTATATCGAACCTGTATTGTTGGCATTGGCAGCAGTGATGATTGGGGAAAAAATCAAAACTGAAGAATTATGGACATATCTTCCTATTTGGTTTGCAGTATTCTTATTAGCAGTAGAAGGTTTGCTACACTTTATTCGGATGAAAAAATCGAGAGTCTAACCTGCGATTACAAATAAAAAATTGCTCTCAGCTGAGGCAATCTTATAACCAATTCATTTACGAGATTACGTGAACTCGGGATAAGTTAAAATTTAATTATTTGATTTTGAAAGTAAATTTAATTCGTGCGTAGGGTGCGTCTTACGCACCTTTCAGAAAACGGCATCTTGCGAAGCTTTAATCGCTTCTCAGGTGCGTCTTGCGAAACGATGTTTCTCAACCCTACTTTTTAGAAATCATATAATTACAATAAAAATATACCTTTTTAAACCGAACTCACGTTAGATTATCTGCTAAAAATGATCTAGCCTGCGTCATTTTACAGATAAAGATCTTGTTGAACGCAATACGTTCCGCCCTTGATCCGTGTTATCAATCAACAATACTACTTTAGTTAGGTTCGCCTGTTGCATGATGCTCGACAGTAATGCGTTGTCTTCCACACTTAAACGTCCCATCACATATACAACATTATTTTCTGTAGTCGTAAATACGCCTTTATTTCTCAATGTTGGGTTACTAGCGAGCATGCTGTATGTCTTCTGCGTAACGGCCAAATCTGCTTGGATTTGCTGATACGACAACTGAGGCTCAACCGTGATAAAATCGTGTACCGCATTGACACCAGCTATGCTTTTAATGCTCTTTACCGCCATTTTTTTGAGGCGTTTGTCAGGCACTTGCCCTGTAAGTAAAACATTACCAGCCACACTATGAATATTGACACGTGATACAGCAAATCGGCTTTCCAATTCCATAAGCTGTTGCAATGCTGTGGCTTTGATCGCTTGATCCTGTGGTGTCTGTTGCGACACTTGCATAGGAATAGCCACTGGCGTTGCCATATTCGCACATCCCGTTACCAAGAACGGTAGCCCAAGACAAAAAATGACGGGAATCAAGTTTAAATTTTTCATCTTTTTCTCCAAACATCTATACGATATTGCGTCAAGCGGTATAGGCATTTTGTAGCCATTCTAATCGTAAATCGTCAGAACGATTCACATTCTCAAAGTTTAAATGTTGCCAAACATTAGATGTTGTATAATCTATAGCAATCACGTCAAAACGGCAATCCATATCAAGATAATTTGAATGTTTTTGTAAATAGTATTGTGAAGTAGTTATAATTTTTTTCTGTTTACGCAAATCTATACTTTCTATGGCAGACAAAAAAGTACTGGCTTTTCTTGCCCGAACTTCTACAAATACCACATAGCCCTTGTCCAGCATCACCAAATCTATTTCACCATAGCGACTGTGAAAGTTACGTGCAAGTAAAGTCAAACCCTGTGCTTGTAGAAAGTACAGAGCCAGATTTTCTGCTTGTTGTCCAATGAAGCGTCTATCCGACTTCTGCACAGCATCATTCATTCAAAGATCACTTTAATTTTCCAATTGTTTTAAAACACCATCATTCAAGCTGAAGCATTGTGCTTGACGTGTAATGGTGCGATCAATAATCTTCAAATCTCCTGTACGTCCTTTGAAATTTAATAGATTTTTTTCTTTTTGCTTGCTGATAATGATATCCGCAATTTGCCAAGCATCACCACCGAATGCCAACAAACGCTGTAAGGGCATTGATACAGGCTTTTGTTTATACGCATTGATCACATCTTGCCATTGTCCATTATATAAAGCTGGCGTATCGCAAAAAGTTAATCCCGTAGGCAATTCGGCTTGCTCTTCAATACCATAAGGGATGGTGTACAAATTTTTGGTCGGTAGTTTTTGCTGATTCATCCACTCACTCGAACCCAATAAAAGTATGCCTTGCTTATTTGGATCGAAACGCTGATGTGATGCTGTCACTCTGGCTGTGTCAGAAAAATTTTCACCCCATAGTTCTTTCATTTCATCATAGAATGTCTGCGTCGCTTCTACACTCGCTGGCTCACGCAATACGATAATATGTTCAATACCATCTACTTGCATACGACGTGTGAGCGTCGCAGCATCTTCATCTTTAGATAATGCAAATTGATATACATTCTTAGCAGAGCCATTGACACGGTTCAGTGCCAAGGTTTTTACCTTAGGTTGCAACTTAATCAATTGCTCAACATCGGCTTTATTGAGTGGGCCGATCACCAGTTGCGTATCTTTATTGACATAACGCTGATAGATTTCATTGATCGCCAGCTGTTCATCCACAAATTTTAATTGATATTTATTTTTATTGATTTTATTGGCTTCAAGCAAACCTTGTTTTATACTTGCTGAGGCATTTGCAAGTGCATCTGTTTCGGGCAAAATGACCAAAATCTCAGCATGAGCGACGTGGTAAACACTCAACATAGCGAATATTGATGTAAATCGCAGCGTATGACATAACGTTTTTTTCATTTTTTCAATAAACATAAGGCTTACCTTTTATGACAGCACAACTTTTTGTGGTAGCAACCCCGATTGGGCATTTAGATGATATCAGTATTCGTGCCATTAATGTACTAAAATCTGTCTCATTGATCGCTGCTGAAGATACTCGTCAGTCGGCTTCATTATTGAAACACTATCAAATCAACACACCGCTTACTGCTTGCCACGACCATAATGAAGAGCATAAAGTTAAATCAATTATTGAAAAATTACAACAGGGAAACGATGTTGCATTAATCAGTGATGCAGGTACACCACTGATTAGCGATCCTGGTTTTCGCTTGGTTCGTGCTGCACAAGAAGCTAATATTCGTGTCACGCCAGTTCCTGGTGCTTGTGCAGCGATTGCAGCATTGTCTAGCGTTGGATTGGCAAGTGATCGGTTTATGTTTTTAGGTTTTTTAGCTACAAAATCAAGTCAACGCCAGCAACAATTGCAAGGTTTACAACAACAGACTGCTACGATGATTTTTTATGAAGCACCGCATCGTATTGTAGATTGTCTCTCAGATATTTGTGAAATATTCGGTGCACAACGTAAGATTGGCTTCGCCCGAGAGATTACAAAAACTTTTGAAACCATCGTACAAAAACCAGTAGGTGAACTCTTAGAATGGGTTAAAAATGATCATAATCAGCAAAAAGGTGAAATTGTTTTGGTGGTTGAAGGTGCGACTGTAGACGAAAACCAGTTACAACAACAGCAAGTAGATGATTTATTATTAAAATTACTCAAAGAGCTATCTGTAAAAAGCACTGCTGAAATTGCAGCGGATATTACAGGTATAAAGAAAAAGCAACTGTATCAGCGTGCTTTAGAACTGCAACAACTGCAAGCTCAATAAAATATTACCTAAATTGATTTCAAGTCGATTTTAAAACCAATTTAGGGATAAAAATAGGGCGTAAAATGCTGATACTTTTTACGCCCTATTTTTATCATAAGATTATATAGTCGGTACGAATCGCTGCATCTCGTTGGAAAGACCTACCATCATCGCAACATGATCATATACACGGGCTTCAGCCAACTCAAAACCTTCTGGTGCATCTTCAGTCATTAGACTCGCAATATAAGCAATGATGTTCATATGACAAACCACTACGATAGTCTGTTCATTTTTTTGAGCCAACCATTGAAATGCAGGTGCAGCAGGGTCATCAGGTGTAATATTGGCATAAGTTTCTGTTGCCACATCAGGAAAAACTGCTTGAATATGACTCAGTGTTTGGTTGGCACGCAAATAAGGACTCACAACAAACAAATCAGGCACGATACCTTGCTCTTTTAAAAAATTTGCTGTTTGCTGTGCTTGCAGATGACCGCGTTCGGTTAAAGCACGTTGGCTATCAATACCAGTGCGATCTGGATCAGCTTCTCCATGACGGATTAAAATGAGACGCATATTTTGCTCCTATTTGCTTGCCAGTTCACTTTCTTGGCTTTTGATTTGATGTGGTAGAACAAATTCTACATCACTACGATAACCATTTTTCATCAGACTCAGAGCAACACTGAGTGGCGGTGCTTGATTAAAAATCACCTCATACAACGCAGCAGTAATCGGCATATAAATATCTAACTCTTCCGCTTTAGCTTTGACTTGCAAAATCGTATTGATACCTTCTGCGGTTTGTCCCAAAGATTGTACAGCCTCATCCAAGGTCTTACCTTGCCCCAAAGCAAAACCGACCTGATAGTTACGACTTAATGGGCTATTACACGTTGCGAATAGATCACCTACACCCGATAAACCCAAGAATGTAAGTGGATTAGCACCCAAGGTGACCGCAAAACGGCTCATCTCTGCCAACGCACGTGTGATCAGCATACTTTTACTATTTTCACCAATGTTATACGCCACACCCATGCCCATCGCCACGGCATAAATATTTTTTAATGCACCGCCAAGTTCCACACCCTGCACATCGTCACTGGCAAAAACACGGAATAACGGGCTGTGTAAAGCGGTTTGCACTGCTTCACGTAATTGTGGCGAATTACTGGCGATCACTGTACCTGCTGGCATACCTTGTACGATTTCTTTAGCAAGGTTTGGACCCGAAAGCACACCATAGACCACCTCGGGCAATTCTTGGCGGATAATATCGCTCATCAAATTAAAACTATCTTTTTCAATCCCTTTGGTCAGCGAGATGATTGCTTGACCACTGATCATTGGTGCAATTTGTTTGAGTACACTACGGAAAGAATGACTAGGAATCGCCACCAAGATCAAATCTCGATCTTTTACCGCCTGTGCCAAATCTGCGGTGACTTTGAGATTTTCATCCAAAGTAAAATCAGGCAAGTATCTAGCATTGATACGCGTTTTTTGAATTTGCTCGGCATTTTCGGCATCACGAATCCACATGATGGTATCACAACCATTACGACTGGCATTGTGTGCCATCGCTGTGCCAAAGCTACCACCGCCAAGAATGGTCAGACGTAAAGGTGTGTTTTGTTGCTCAGCCACTTGTTCTTTTTGGGTTAAATTATCGCTCATATGACACTCCATGTGATTTAGATTGAGTTAAAATTTGGGGTGAAAATAAAATCATTTACAGAGAGAGGCTCTCTGTCTGCAATGTCTTTTTTGGCTGTGCCGACATAAATCATGCCTGTAATTTCATCTTGCTCAGCCAAACCTAACCATTGTTTAAAATGTTTACTTTGGGTAATCGCCCCACTACGCCAAATTGATGCAAAACCTTGTGCTTGTAAAATCAATAATAGATTTTGAATCGCCGCCCCACAGCTAAGAATCTGCTCATCTCTAGGGACTTTTTCATGTGCTTGATACTTCATTGTCGCAATGATCAGCATCGGTGCACGCAAAGGATGTTGTAATACTTTTTGTAATGTTGCCAAGTCTTGCTCCCCATCAGCAGCGAGACAATCATGCATGACTTGTCCTAATTGCTGGCGTTGCTCATCTTGCACGACGGCAAAACGCCATGGATGCAAACGATGATGATCTGGTGCGGTAATCGCTGCTGCAATCGCCTGATGTACTTGCTCTGAACTAGGTGCTGGAAGTTGCAATGCACCGACAGATTGACGCTCATGAATATTGTTTTCTACAATTTGTAAAGCATGTTGTAAAAGATCAGACATATTTTCATCCAAAAATTAGAGTTTAAGGCTTAGACAGAAATATAGCATACTAAAATGGCATCGCATTTATTGCTCCACAAACTGAAGTTTTTCTAAGTCCGCTGGCGTAAGATAACACCATTCTCTTTCATCTAATTCTAATTGTGCGAGATTGAGTTGCCCGATCTGCTCACGATGCAACGCAACAACATCATTATTCACTGCATGCATCATACGTTTCACCTGATGAAAAACACCCTGTTCGATGGCAAAACGTAATTGGCTTTTGCCCAACTGTTCAACATCTAAAGCACAAAAAATGCCTTTTTCATTATGCAATGTGACACCTTGCTGTAATTTTGCAATTTGTTCGTCATCTATCGCATCACGACAATCTACTCGATAATATTTTTTAATATGCTTTTTAGGATGTGTTAGGCGATGCAAAAATTGACCATCATCGCTCAGTAGTAGCAGGCCACTGGTATCTTGATCTAAACGCCCGACACTTTGTATACCTCGCTGTATAAAATGCTCAGGCAATAAGTCAAATACAGGTAAATGGTATTGCGTTTGATGTGAACATTCATAACCTTTTGGTTTATGCAATGCAATATAAATCTTTTCGTAAAAATGATAATTTTCACCGAATACCTGAAACTGCAAATCATCAGTATCAAAAGTTTGCTTCAAATCTTTGACAATTTCACCATTGATGCTGACTTCACCCTGTTTAATCCAATATTGACATTGCTTACGCGTACCTAAGCCTTGGGAATGGAGAATTTTATCTGCACTGAGTTTTTTCATGGTTGAGCCTAGTAAATGGTTTTTTGGAATTCATTATGAGAAGAAAAGGTATCTTTTGACAATAAAAAACGTCCCAAAATCACTTTTGAGACGCCACATACAATTTTGTAGAAACGCTACTGTATGTCATTCAACGATTAACGTTTGATAGTACGTGACATACCAGAAAAACGTTGTTTGAACTTGTCGATACGACCACCAGTGTCTACAGATTTTTGTTTACCTGTGTAGAATGGATGGCAAGCTGAACATACGTCAAGGTAGATTGAATCTTTACCCAAAGCTGAACGAGTGTCAATTTTATTACCACATGAACATGTAGCAACGATAGTTTGGTACGTTGGATGAATGTCTGCACGCATGGCAAGAACTCCTAAGATAGAAAGGCTTTGCTATATTCGCAATTTGTCACTCTAGTACAATTGTTTTGGATTGCATTAGGAAAAGGGTTTGAATCAAGCTCAATCACTCAAATCAAACAGACAAATACGAAATAGACCGTTTCTTTTGACTCACCGAAACACTTTGGTTAGGGCTAAGTACAACAAGTTAGGCGACATTTTAACAGTGAATTAGATAAAATACAATGTATGGTTACGACTCGTCGTTGTCATCATCTTGCATACCAGTACAACCAGCCTTATTACACTCACCATACAAGTGCATAGAGCGACCTGTTAAAGTAAAGCCTAATTTTTCAGCAATCGCACGTTGTTCCTTTTCGATGACATCGTTTTGAAACTCAACCACACGGTTACAAGTTTGGCACACGATATGGTCGTGATCATCTCTGCTGATTTCAAATACAGAATGATTATTTTCAAAGTTATGGCGTTGTACAATGCCAACTGACTCAAACTGAGTCAATACACGGTAAACCGTTGCTAAGCCAACATCTTCACCTTGCTCCAAAAGCATCTTATAGATATCTTCCGCACTCAGGTGATGCGGATCGGAATTTTCTAATAATTCCAGAATCTTGATTCGTGGCAAAGTGACTTTTAGTCCTGCTTTACGCAAGTCTTGATTGCTAATTGGCATAAAATTCAATCTCACTACAAAATTTAAGTGTCATCTGTTTTGACAATCATGTAAAGTATGCCTTATCTTAACACTTTATGCATCAAAAAACTGCGGGAAAGTCACGATATGCAAAAAATTCTTTGCTCAAGTCTCTTCATTGCACTGCTTGCAACAGGCTGTGTTTACAAAATTGATATTCCACAAGGTAAGCCACTCACTCACGCACAGGCTGCCCAAGTACAAGTGGGAATGACAGTAGATCAGGTACGTTTTATTCTCGGTACGCCTACCATTACGGATCCTGTGAATCAAGCACGTTGGGATTATGTTTATCATTATATTCCAGGTACTTATGCCAAAAAAGAAAAAATTCCTGCATCAAAAGGTCAGCATTTGATTATTCATTTTGACCAAAATGCATTGGTCAGCAAGATTGAAGGTTTGGAGACGATTCCACAAACTCAACCTGGCTTACCTGCTTCAAAAGAAGCCATTTTAAATGCACCACCGCTATAAAATTGACCGCGTTTTGTAGTATTTTTTCGATTAATTTAATGTTTATTTCCCATAAGAAGTTTGCATTTCTATAACGGTCAATCTGCAAAAACGCAATAAATTGGGCTAAATACTAGACGATAAGTCTATCTTTAGCCCAATTTTTTATCCATTCTTAGTTCTTTTAAATCGATGTATTGGGTTTAAATCTTGAAAAAATAAACCGATATTTCATCGATAAAAAAATAAGCCGATTTACTGGATAAATCGGCTTATTTTACAGAGATTGAAGGGATTAGAATTTACCTTGTAATCCTACAAAACCTGCATAATTATGTTGTTCACTACCTGCCAATTGTGCTGCGACACCTGCATTCAAGCTCAACGCTGGGCTAAGTTGCGATTTGGCACCAAGCTGTAAACTCACTTGTTCTTTCTTAAGTTTAGAAGCAACAGGTAGCGTAAATCCTTTGCTATACTCAGGTATAGAAGTCAAAGTTGCTGTGATATTTTTGTCTTGATCTGCCAACTCACGTTGATAACCAACACCAGCATATGCAGTTGTTTTCTCACTCAATTGATAATCAGCATTCAAGCCAACTTCACCTTGTACAGATTGAGCTGTATGAGATTTGTAGCGTAAAGCAGTCGATAATGTTGGATTATTTTCTGCCAACGTACCTACTTTAACATGTTGATAATTCACACCAATATAAGGACGATATGTCATTTTATCTTGTTGAATACCATAGCTACCACGTACAGTTGCATTGAGTTGTAGACCTGTGCCATGTGCTTGATGTGAACGTTCTGCACCATCCCACGCAACCTGACGCTGAGTATCAATATCTAAGCGATTTACACCTGCTTGAAGATTCAATTGATAGCCATTGTTTTGATAGCGATGGTATAGACCCAAGCCCAAGCTTTCTACATCTGCTTGATTTTTTTGGTCTGCTTTCGGTTGCTGTGTTTGGTTAGCATAACTCACATATAGACCAATATTGCTATTGTTTTTGGCAATGTCCGTACCGATAGTCACTTGCGGTGCAACACCATCTGTTTTTGAATTGGCATCTTGTGCTTGTGCAACGTTACCATCAATCCACCAGTTATTTTGTTGGCTATTTAGCGTATCCAAACGGCGGTTGATACTTTGCTGTTGGCGTTGTCCACTTGCAATCACGCCATCGCTGACTGCTGCGATCTGTGCAGGTGCTTCAATAATCGAACGATAATACTGTCCCAAAATCTTGTGTGTACGTACAGCTGGATGAATATCATCAGCAAACAAGTACGTATTGGCATCGCCAGCATTCGCCAAATCGTTGGTAGTACATGCTAAAGACGTTGATAAAGCATCTTCGACTGTGGTCGTGCGTTTTGGTAATTTTGAACAAGCCACGCCTGATACATTGGTGAAACCAAAACCTTTAGGATTAGCCACGACTTCTTGTAGTAATGCAAAAGTGTTAGCAGGAATCACATTGGCTTTTAATCCATTTAATCCTGTGTACAGACCGCTATTGTAATAACTGGTTGCAGTTTTAACCTGTGCAGAAGTGGCTGGATTGTTTAAGCCCGAAACACGCGGTGTTAAGCTCAAATCTGGAATATTGGGTACCAAAATATATTTTGCACCTGTTGCATCCAAAGTAGCTACAGCAGTCGCTGTATCTTTGCCTACTTTTGCCAGATAAGCTTGTGGATCTGCAGCAGAACCCAAAGCGTTCAAATCATTCGCACCAATCCATACTGCATATAACGCATCGCTATCTGCTTTACCTTGTTTTTGAGCCAAATGCGTCATCACTTGTTGATTAATGGTTGGAATTGATGTCACCAAACCATTCCAATCTACATTTTGACTCGCACGCGCAGAACCTACTGCGTAGTTTGTGCCTTTCGGATCTGTTTTTGTATTTGGGTTTGCTGTAGTACCATAACTCTCTGCCAAAATTTGTGACCAAACTTTTGATGGATTGACGGTAAAAGAATTTTGTAATTTAGCTGCGATTTCTGGATGCGTATCAGCAACCATTGACTTTAATCGACCTGTGTCAGAAAGGCTGTCACCAAAAATAATGGTCTGACTAAATTGTTGTGCCATAACTTGGCTACTTAGAGCAATCGTGGCAAAACTCAATGCCAATGTACTAAAACGAAACTTACTTTTCATATGCTCATCCTTGGGGATAGAAGGTTAACGTAATTTACATTGTATAAATTTTGATAATTATTACAAGGGCATAACATGACAAAATCGATAAATTTTTAGATTAAGTATTGTTTGTTTATTTTATGATTAGACAATATGTAATCAATAAAAGATAAATCTATATAAATTATAGGTTTATCTTATTTTTAAAATAAAAATTAAACAGGATTATTCAGCTCAACATAATGTGTAGTCAAATTAAATTGTTTATTTAATAACTCAGCCAAACGCTGTACGCCATAACGTTCAGTCGCATGATGACCCGCAGCAAAATAATCAATGCCATATTCTACCGATTCATGAAAAGTACGCTCACTGACTTCGCCCGAAAAATAAGCATCACAGCCCAACTCAACCGCTTTGTACAAATAATCTTGTGCAGCACCGCTACAAAAACCGACTTTTTTGATCAAACCCTGATGCCCTGCAATATGCAAAGGCTGTTGTCCTAATACTCGATGCAAATGCTGAGCAAATTCTGTGCCTGTCATCGGCTCAGTTAATGTCGCAACATTCCCAATCGGATAACGTTCACTCGGATCTAAAGCACCGACAATATTTAAGCCCAAAAGTTTTGCCAATACTGCATTATTGCCAATCGCAGTATGCGCATCCAAAGGCAAATGATAAGCGATTAATGAGACATCATTTTGCATCAATTGCTTGACGCGTTTACCTTTTAATCCTGTCAAAGGGCTTGGCTCACCTTTCCAAAAATAACCATGATGCACCAATAATGCGTCAGCGTTTAAGTCCAAAGCCTGTTCAATGGCATCGAGCGACGCAGTCACACTGCTCACTAAAATTTCAACTTCTTCTTTACCCTGAATTTGTAAACCATTAGGACAATAATCTTTAAAGGCTTTCGCTTCTAAATAATCATCGCACCACGCCACGATCTGCTGTAAATTCGCCATTTTTTCACACCTACCCAAAAATTTTATTCGCCAAACTCAAATCAATTTTAACTTAATTTTTCATCATTTTTTCTAAATTTACCAAAGTTTTACAAAATCTATCATTTCTCATTTTGAGAATTTTTTAAAAGCTGTTTAAACTAAGCAGACTTTGTAATTGTCAAAAAATATTTCTCTCTTTTCAAATTTTGGGGTGTGGCGTGCGTCGTCTTTTTATGTTGTTACCGTGGATACTTCTTGTCGCAGTAATCGCAATTTTTTTCACTTGGCAAAGAAATCAAATTCCTAAGCCACCTGTCGCAGCGGACGGCGTAGTTATGCCCGAGCAAAAAGCCAAACCGTTGGTCGAATCAACGCGTACAGGTGGTGTGGCATCATACAGCGAAGCAGTCAAAGTAGCAGCGCCTGCGGTAGTCAATATCTTTACCACGCAGAATATCTCACCACAAGACGTGCCTTTAAATGAACAATTCTTGCGTGAGTTTTTTGGACGAGATATGCCACGCCAACGCCAACAAACTGAAACCAATCTGGGTTCTGGTGTGATTGTGCGTAAAGATGGTTATATTTTAACTAATCATCATGTGATCGCAGCAGCAGATCAAATCGTGGTCGCTTTGCATGACGGACGTAAAGTACAAGCCAAAGTGATTGGCTCTGATCCTGAGTCAGATTTGGCAGTGATTAAAGTTGAGTTAGATAATTTGCCAGTGTTGCCATTTAAGCTTAGTGGTAATGAAGTTGGCGATGTCGTATTGGCTATTGGTAACCCATTTGGTGTGGGTCAAACAGTGACACAAGGTATCATTTCTGCCACAGACCGTACTGGTTTGGGAATTAACACATATGAAGACTTTATCCAAACTGATGCAGCGATCAACCCAGGTAACTCGGGCGGTGCATTGATTGATGTGGCGGGTAATTTGGTCGGTATTAATACGGCGATTTACTCTCGTTCAGGTGGCTCAATGGGTATCGGCTTTGCCATTCCTGCACAAGTGTCACAACAAGTACTTGATTCTATCCTCAAAGAAGGTCGTGTCGTGCGTGGCTGGTTAGGTATCGAAATTCGTAATACACAAAATAGCGAGCTGAGCCTCGATAGCAAATCGGGTGCGATGGTCATGGGTGTCTTGCCTGATGGTCCTGCTGACAAAGGAGGCTTAAGACAAGGCGACATCATTACCAGTGTCAATGGTCAGGCGATTGAAAGTGCTAATCAGTTGATTTCATTTATCGCAGGTCAAAAACCCAATGCAGAAATCAATATCAGCCTATTGCGTAATGATGAAAAAGTGGAAACCAAAGTCATTGTTGCCGAGCGTCCTGAGCGAAAAAATGTCCAGTTTGTGCCGATTCCACGCCAAGGTGCTCGCTAAGGTTTATTGAATAAGTTCTAAACAATATTAAAAAAGATGCTTGCGTAGTAAAATGAAGTTCTAGCAGTTTGAAGCGAATTTCACTATACTATGCAAGCATTTTTTAATGAAATAATTTTTTAAATTCTTTTTGGAGTTGCAACATGGCAGGTCATTCAAAATGGGCCAATATCAAGCATCGTAAAGCCAAGCAAGATGCAAGCCGTGGTAAAATTTTTACCAAATATATCCGTGAAATCGTTACCGCATCGAAACTCGGTGGTGGTGAAGCTGCAACCAACCCACGTCTGCGTGCTGTAGTAGAAAAAGCATTATCAGTCAATATGACGCGTGATACCATCAATCGTGCTATCCAACGTGGTGTCGGTGGTGAAGATAATGATGATTTAAAAGAAGTAACCTATGAAGGTTATGGTGTAGGTGGTGTCGCAGTGTTGGTAGATACCATGACGGACAACCTAAACCGTACTGTACCTGACGTACGTCACTGTTTTACCAAGACCAATGGTAACTTGGGTACATCAGGTTCGGTGGCATATTTGTTTACCAAACGTGGTGAAATCAGCTTTGAAGATGTCAGCCTTGAAGACAAAATCATGGAAGTGGCATTAGAAGCAGGTGCGGATGACATCGAAGTGGAAGAAGATGGCATTTTGGTCATCACTAGCCCAGAGAGCTTCGGTGATGTACAAGATGCTTTGACCGCAGCAGGTCTAAAATCTGACAATGCTGAAGTAGTGATGCATCCATCGACCAAAGCAGAAATCACCGATATCGAGCAAGCCAAACAAATCATGAAAATGATTGATATGCTTGAAGATTTGGACGATGTACAAGATGTTTATACCAATGTTGAGTTTAGCGAAGACGTTTTGGCTCAATTGGATGCATAAATAATTTTTTATGCCAGTAATATAGATTGGTTTATCACCAATCTATATTTTAATCTATTTACTCTGCACGACTTTTTTGAAGGTTTATATAATGAACAACAGCATTTATAATAGTGAAAATTACCAACTGCAATTACAGCAAAAAGCACAACATATTTTACAGCAATTCACTGAATTTCATTTACCCGAATTAGAAATATTTGAATCACCCATCGATCATTATCGTATGCGTGCTGAGTTTCGTATCTGGCATACTGATGATGGTTTATTTTATGCCATGTTTGAAAAAGACAAAAATGATAAAAAACAAGTGGTGCGTGTTGATGAATTTCCTATCGCTAGCCAAGCGATTAATGATTTGATGCCAAAATTATTATCTGCGATTGAACAGCATCATTTATTGTCGCATAAAGTTTTTGAGATTAATTTTTTAAATACTTTATCAGGCGAAATATTGGTTTCTCTACTCTATCATAAAGCTTTGGATGATGAATGGCAGAAATTGGCAGAAGACTTACAACAGAAATTTAACATTAAAATAATTGGTCGTAGTCGTGGACAAAAACGTGTTTTAACCAATGACTTTGTGATTGAAAAACTTCACGTTAATGGTCGTGAATATATTTATCAACAAATCGAAAATGGCTTTAGCCAACCCAATGCAGTAGTTTGTGAAAAAATGCTGACGTGGGCTTGTGATATTGCCAAAAATATTCAAGCTAAAACAATGGAAAATAATCCAAATGCTAAAAATGATTTATTAGAATTATATTGCGGTAATGCCAATTTTACTTTGCCATTATCACAATATTTTAATCAAGTTTTGGCAACAGAATTAGCAAAAAGCTCAGTTTATGCAGCACAATATAATATTAAACATAATCACATTGATAATATTCAAATTGCCCGTTTATCGGCAGAAGAATTTAGCCAAGCTTATAAAGGCGAGCGTGAATTCCGTCGCTTGCAACAGCAAAATATCAATATTGCTGATTATGATTTTTCCACTATTTTTGTCGATCCACCGCGTGCAGGGATTGATGATGATACGCTCAAGCTCATGGCAGAATTTGAACATATTATTTATATTTCGTGTAATCCAGATACGCTGTTGGATAATCTAAAACAATTAACTCAAACGCATCAAATCCAACGTTTTGCCTTATTTGATCAATTTCCCTATACCCATCATGCGGAGTGCGGTGTACTGCTCTCAAAATTAAAATAAATCATTGTTTTGGCTTATTTTAATTCTTTGTGCTTGAAGAAATTGTAAAAATGATATAATCGCTTTAATTTCATGGATTTCTCGTTATAATAGCGTTATTGCAAACTACGTATGATCCCTTATGAGCCAACGCATTGACGCCACCGATATTACCGAAGAACAAGCCATTAATGATGTATTTTTTGATCGTGTAGATCAATTTATCAAACAAGCCAATGAATTTTGTCGTCCTGTGGCTGGCGACAATTCTAACCCACAAGAACGCCGTGCCAAAGCCAGTGCTGCCATGCTCTTTGCTACTGCACGCTTTAATACTTGGGTTAGTGCAAATAGTTTTGAAAATGCTCAACAGATGCAGGATGCCAAGCAACAAGTGATGAGTTATTTATTGCAACAATTTCAAGCAATGTTGGAAGATAACTACGATGAATATTGCGAACAATTTGATAACTATTTACGCTACCGTCAAACAGAGCAGCGGCATAGTGATAAAGACCAATATCATTACGGTCATGATCATCAACACTAACACATAAGGATTGGTTATGTTTCAATTCAAAAAAATGGCGATTGCTGTATGCAGTCTTGTGATCGCATCACATAGCTATGCAAATTTACCGCAAGATTCTCGACGTGCTGGCGGCATTGCAGTCATCGCACTAGATAATGATATTCAGCAAGTAAGCCTGAATAATCAACCTGTCATGATTACACAGCATAATGGACAACGCTATGCTTTGGCTGGCATTCCACTCAGTGCTACAGTAGGTAATTTACAATTACAAACCAATCGTCAGCCTTTGAACATCCAAGTACAGCCTTATACTTATCCCGAACAGCATCTGACGGTGCAAGACAAGCACGTCAATCCTAATCAAGCTGAGCTAGACCGTTATAAACGTGAAGCTGATGAACAAAATGCAGTGTATCAAAGCTTTACTGCTGTACAGTTTAGTCAATTTCCAAAGTTTATCGTACCGACCAAAGGTAATTTTACCAATTCCTTTGGACGTAAACGCTTTTTTAATGGTGAGCAACGTGCTCCTCACGCTGGGGTAGATATCCCTGCACCAATCGGGCAAGCAGTCGTCGCACCTGCAAATGGTGTAGTGGTCGCAACAGGTGATTATTTCTTTAATGGTCAGACCGTCATGATCGACCATGGTCAAGGCTTAATCACCATGTTGTGTCATTTGAGTAAAATCAATGTGAAAGTCGGACAACAAGTGAGCCAAGGCGAGACCGTAGGTTTGGTTGGTAAAACAGGTCGTGTCACTGGACCTCATCTACATTGGACGATGAGTTTAAATAATGCCAAAGTTGATCCGCAACTATTTTTAAAATAATTGCATTTGGGTTCGCCTATAAATATGCCGTATTCTCGAATCAAATACGGCATATTTTTTATGCTCAGCTGAGCAAATTATTTTTCGCTAAACTTAGCCATTAAATATTGTTGGGCTGAATGATCCGCTTCTTTCGCCGTTTTTTCATAAGGCATCCACTGACCATCCGCTTGCAGAATCCATGCTTTCTGATTGTCTTTTAGATAATTTAATAAACCTTGTTCGTAGATACGTTTTTTCAAACTTTCATCTTCGATTGGAAAACATGCCTCAACACGGTTGTATAAATTTCTTTCCATCCAATCTGCACTGGCACAATAGATCTTACTTTTTCCTGCATTTTCAAAATAATAGACACGTGTATGTTCTAAGAAACGTCCGATAATGGAACGAACACGAATATTTTCTGATAAACCTGCAATTTGTGGACGCAAACAACAAATAGAACGCACGATCAAATCAATTTGCACGCCTGCTTGAGATGCTTCATACAATTTATCAATGAGTTTGGTCTCGGTAATAGCATTCACTTTAATGATAATGCTTGCAGATTTTCCTGCTTTTGCATGGCTAATCTCATCATCGATACAACTCATCAGCTGTTGATGCAAAGTAAACGGTGCATGTAATAATTTTTTAAGTTTGACCAATTTGCCCATACCTGTGAGCTCTTGGAACACACGATGCACATCTTCACAAAGCTCTTTATCTGTAGTCAGCAAACCGTAATCTGTATAGATTTTTGCATTGCCTGCATGATAATTACCTGTACCCAAATGTACATAACGTACCAATTTACCTTGTTCACGACGCACAATTAAAATCATTTTAGCATGTGTTTTATAACCCACAATACCATAAACCACAACTGCTCCAGCCTCCTGCAGAACATTTGCTACAGCAATATTTGACTCTTCGTCAAAACGGGCACGCAATTCAATCACCGCCGTCACTTCTTTACCATTACGCGCAGCTTCTGCCAACACTTGTACGATTTCAGAGTCTGCTCCACTACGGTATAGAGTTTGTTTAATCGCCAAAACTTGTAGATCACGGGCAGCCTGACGTAAGAGATTGATAACTGGTGCAAAGGACTCAAATGGATGGTGCAATAAGATATCTTGTTTTTGCATCACTTCAAACAAGTTATCATTTTTCTTCAATGCTTTTGGCATCAAGGGCGTAAAAGCACTATAACGCAAATCAGGTTTATCAAAATCAGTAATCAAGCGTGTAAGATTGACTGGTCCATCGACACGATAAAGTTCATTTTCAGTCAGTTCAAATTCATCCAATAAGTAATCACTGATTTCTTTTGGACAATTATTAGTGACCTCTAGACGTACTGCTCGACCAAAACGACGTGAGCTCAACTCACCTTTTAATGCTGTAGCAATATCTTGCACATCTTCATTCAATGCTAGGTCGGCATTACGTGTCACACGGAACTGATAACAACCTGTTGCGGTCATACCAGGAAAAAGATCAGAAATATGCTCATGAATAATTGCGGATAACATCACATGATGGTCTTTGCCACGTGTGGTTTCATTCGGCAAACGCACTACACGTGGTAGAGAACGTGGTGCTGGCACAACAGCCAAATCAATTTGACGCCCAAAAGCGTCTTTGCCTTCTAATGTCACAATAAAATTTAAGCTTTTATTGACCAAACGGGGAAATGGATGTGCTGGATCTAAGCTAATCGGTGTCAGTACAGGTGCAACTTGTTCTTGGAAATATTTACGCATCCATGTCAGCTGTTCACTTGATAGCTCATTACGCTTCAAAAAACAAATGTCTGCTTCACGTAATTTAGGCAAAATCTGATCATTTAAAATACGATATTGACGATCTATAGCCGCATGTGTTGTTTCAGAAATACGTTGTAGCACTTCTGCTGGCGTAAGTCCGTCAGCACCATAGCTTTTATTGCCTAATGCCAATTGTTCACGCATACCCGCAACACGAATCTCAAAAAATTCATCAAGATTACGTGAAAAAATAAGTAAAAAATTTAAGCGTTCTAGTAATGGATGATTAGGATTGACCGATTGTTCAAGCACACGCAAATGGAAATCTAAAATAGACAGTTCACGGTTAATATAGCGATCATGATATAACGATGCATTGTTTGCATTCGACTGATTATTGACTTGTGAAGTGGTGTTTGTCATAAAAGATTTTCCTTATACCTTAGCTAAATCGGTTATCTGTTATTATAGCTCAAAACCAGCTAATTAATTATGCTTGTTTTGTGACTTTTCGTTCTTAAACTCGATAAAAAATTTTGATTTTTCACTAAAAATCAGACTATTAAAACAAAAGATTGTTTTGGTCAACCATCCACAAAAAGCCGTACTGTATTTGAAAGTAAAAGCACAATGACTTAAATCATCTAAATTTTAGATAAGGGAAAACAACACAGTCAATCCCCTTACAAATCATCGTGCTTAATTACTAATATATCATAGCCACTTATAAAGGTGGTCCAATGAAGAAGTGAACACGCACTGGAATCTTTGGCTCGCTCACCCCTGCTGCAACATCTACACGGATCGGTCCAATTGGCGATGCCCAACGTATCCCAGCACCAACGCCATATTTGGTTTTATTGCTAAATGATTTATCGTAAGCATTTCCTACATCGGTAAATACCGCTGCACGCCAGCCAGGACGGAACATATAATTATACTCTAGCCCGCCTGTAGCCAGTGTCTGACCACCCAATAAAATACCATCTTCATCTGGCGATAAACTCTTATAATCATAGCCACGCAAGCTTTGATCGCCCCCTGCAAAATATCTTAAATTATAAGGCACTTCATTAAAATCTTTTGTGAAAATATAACCCAAATCAGCACGACCTACAAACTGGTGCTTTGCTGCCTCACCTGTCGAATACACAAAACGCCAGCCTGCATTCAATAATGCCAAATCTGTTTCGGTCAATAATTTTTTTGAACCTGCTTCGATACGATAAAACTGACGAAAACCTTGTGTTGGATTGACTGCATCATTTTGCACGGTTTTACTTAATTCATAACCAAGCAAAAATGATTGTTGGTTTGGATTAGATTGGATGACTTGGAATGCTTGCGGTAATAGATTGTTATCCACCGTATCCCGCCCCTTGATTCTATCTAAACGATAACGCAAAGAAGTGGTTTGTTGCCACTCGCCCAAAGGACGTTTGACGATACGTTCCGCACCAAATACGGCAGATTCGATATCCAATGTTAATCCTGTGCCACGAACCTCACGCTCATAACCACCTAGTAAATTGACATAGTCATTAAGTGGATGATTATAAGGGATCATATAACGACCACTAAAAGATTGACGTATTTTGGATAATTCTAAGTTGGCATCAAAGGAATGCCCACGATCATTGACGATCGCACGACGATATTGGCTACGCAAACGCACGCCTGTATCTGTGCCATAGCCGATACCGGCTTCCAAACTATTGAGATAATCTGCATTCAATTCAACGATGACAGGAATTTGTTTTTCTTGTCTAGCTTGTTCTTTCAAACGCTCTCGTTCGTTATTTTCACCTTGTGTATCAATATCTTGATTGGCACGACCCTCTTCATCCAAGCCTGCAAATACTGCTTCGTTAATGATATTTTGGTTTTGTACTATACGTCCATCATTACTACGTTGCATACTCGAAGCCTGCTGCGACAAACTTTGTTGTCTCAAAGCTTGTGCTTGGCTGAGATTTTGTTGAGCAATGACTTGTTTGATGTCATCTGGTAAGTCTAAAGGACGCTGGATTGGATCTGGGCGAACCGCGTCCACACTAGAATAATTAAAATAACGGCTATTAATTAAATTATTTGCCAAATTCGTAATACGCCATCCAGCATAATCATCTCCAGCTTGGAAAGGAACCAACTGCTCAAGCACAGACTGTCGTAATGGAAAAGGTGCTGCCGTATTGGACATTCGAAACTCAACATTTTTGAGCTTATATCGTTGTCCTGTTTCAAATTTTAAATCAATTTCGGCATGATTTTCTGGCAAAGTCACTTTTAAATCACGTAAACGCCAGTACGAGTCAAAATAGCCTTGCTCATTCGCTGCGTTATTAATACGGCTTTTGGTGGTTTCATACAACCCTTGATTGAGTACATCTCCAACATTGAGGTCAGGTACCACTTGAATAACTTGGAATACTGGACGTGCTGAACCATCACCTGTGATAATGATATTTTGGCTTTTTACCGTAACTGGTTGATTTGGTCTTACCGCTACTCTCAACGTGGTATCATTCAATTTATTCAGCTGAATTTCTGGCGAAAAGTAGCCGACTGCTTGTGCCGCTTGTGTAGCTGATGTACGTAACTGTGGTAATAAGATATTGTAATCTTTAAAGCTCTCTTGTGTAATGGTTGAAAGCTTAGCACGAATATTATCCGCAGGCTGACCCTGTGCACCGCCCATATCAATACGGATACGTGGCTGTGCTTTTAATGGTGCATCAGCACCACGACGATCTCGTTTAAATAAGCGTGTTAAGAAATTCCCTTCTTCTGGTTCTTCTGCTCCCCCTGTCAAGATTGAAGCGGTATCTTCTAATTCGGTATTAATTTCTGGTAGATTCACCTGTACATTTGCCAAATCTTGTTGTAAAGCTTGCACGGTTTGCGTATTGGTTTGTTGTGTCGAGATTGTGCCTAGCTCTGGTTTTTCACTATTAACAATTTGTTGGTGTGTCGGTAATTGCGTTGCTTGTTGTTTGGCTTGTTGTTGTGCATCTTGAGCAATTTGCTGGATTTCACTCAACATCGCATGATCAACTTCTGGTAATTCAGCAGGATTTATCTGATAAACCGCATCGGTCTGAAAAGCATGTTGTGCTTGTTCAATATGCGTTGTATCGACTGGTGGAACAACTGGTGTAGCCGTTACTTCAGGCGGAGCAGCAGGTGTCGCATCTGTAGATGATGGTGGCGTCAAATCAATATGAAATATATTATTCGCTGTCGTCTGCGGCGTATGCGTTGTCGATGTAGGCTGTGTGGTGTTATGGGTATTTGTGGCTTGCTGATTTTTGAGGTCAGGCTGTACTGGTAACATCACCGTCGGCTGTTGTGCTGTCTGTAGCGTTGTAGTGTTGGTATTTACATGACTAGATGTAGTATTTTGAGATGGATTAGTCTGTGCATAGCTCACTGTAGAGAGTACACTGCAAAAACCAAGTGCGATGATAGGCGGTACATGAGAGCGATGATCTTGATATAGTTGTTGTAATGATTGTTGAAGTACTGAACAACGTAACTTAAATGACTGGCTAAGCATCATGTACACCTTATCTATCATGTTATAACAAAAAGACTCGGCGTCAAGTTTACACTTTTTTTGTGCAATTTTAACTATCCGAATTGGATTTTTTTTGTTAAAGTCCATTTTATCAAAATCATATAATCAATGGTAAAATGAACAAATCCAGCCCATTAATGCTATCCCAGCGTTTTCTACCGATGTTTTTAACGCAATTTTTCGGTGCATTTAATGATAATCTTTATAAATATGCACTGTTAACCATGTTTAGCTATGGCTGGATAAAATCAAGTGCATTGACCAGTGATACTCTAAATAATTTGGCAGCACTGTTATTTATCTTACCATTTTTTTTATTTTCTGCTACAGCAGGACAATTAGCAGATCGTTATGAACCGACTAGACTGATTAAAATATTAAAAACCAGTGAAATTATTGCCATGTCAATCGCCTGTGTTGGGTTTATCAGTGGTCAGATTAGTTTATTACTATTTGCATTATTTTTAATGGGTGTACAATCCGCTTTTTTTGGTCCTGTTAAATATTCTATTTTACCCAATTTATTAAAAGAGAAAGAACTCATTACAGGCAATGCATTATTTCAATCGGGTACATCTGTTGCCATATTATTAGGCATGGTAATTGGTGGAGTAGCAATTGCATTGGCAAAAGGAAACGTTTGGTATATTAGTGGCTTATTAATGATGATGTCATTGATTGGTTATATTGTATGTTTATATATTCCCAAACAAAAGATCGCCGATGAAAACCTAGTTGTGAATTGGAACTTTTTCCTCACCAGCTGGCAGATCATGAAATTAAGTCGTCAATACCGTTTGGTTTTTTATGTGATTCTTTGTAATTCATGGTATTGGTTTTATGGTGCGACCATCATTACGCAAATGGTACAAATGACACGTGTTTATTTGCATGGCAGTGAAAATGTATCTGCGATTTTATTAACTTTTTTCTCTGTTGGGGTAGTAATTGGTTCTGCATTATGCAAAAAACTGAGCGGTGAAAAAGTAAAGTTATCTTTAATATATGCTGGTGCGATGGGGCTAAGTGTATTTTTAGCCTATTTGGCGTGGAGTTTATTTAATATCCCTAAGATACCACCTGATCAAGCATTAGGCATTATACAAATCTTTAATAGCGGATTACATTATTATCACGTCTTTTTAGCAATTACACTATTAGGTATCAGCGGAGGATTATATATTGTACCATTATATACCTTAATGCAAAGTCAAGCACCCGAAACACATCGTGCACGTATTATCGCAGCCAATAATATCTTTAACTCTATCTTTATGGTCACCGCTGCGGTTTTTTGTATCATTATTTTAAAGTTATCGAACTTAGTATATTTGTTCATCATTACCAGCGTGTTAAGCCTTATCGTTTGTAGTATACTGCTTAGCAAGGTTAGACAATATTTTTCAACGTTAAAGTAAATCGGGAGTCATTATGCGTCAGTTCACTGGTGTAGACAAATTTATCCAATCTTTTGACCAAGCTTTACGTAGTCTTGTACCTGAAGCCACCCAAGCCCATCGTGAAAACCCAGCTCAAGACCTGAACGCTGAGCTAAGCATCAACGAAGCACGTCATGTAGCAGGCTTGATGCGAGTGAATCACAGTGGTGAAGTCTGTGCCCAAGCACTATATCATGGTCAAGCTTTGACCGCGAAACTACCAAGTGTACGCAATGAAATGCAACACGCTGCCGAAGAAGAACAAGACCACTTGGCATGGTGCGAAACTCGCCTTAAAGAGTTGAACAGTTCGCCAAGTTTACTCAACCCGGTTTGGTATGGTTTATCCTTTACTATGGGGGCGTGTGCGGGTATTGCCGGTGATAAATACAGTTTAGGCTTTGTGGCGGAAACAGAAAAGCAAGTCAGCAAGCATTTACTCGACCATATTTCACGCTTGCCTGAACAAGACTTACGCTCAAAAGCGATATTGGAGCAGATGAATACTGATGAACTAGAGCATCGTGATGCAGCACTGGCGGCAGGCGGTGTGGAATTGCCATTGCCTGTACGTGTCATGATGGGGGCAATTTCTAAAACCATGACCAAGACCAGTTATTATGTTTAATTGGTTTTGATTTATATTAAACTTCCTCCCCTTAGGGGAGGATTGAGGAGGAGTGAATGACCATTTAAATCATTTTAAAATGTTTAAGCAGTTATTTTTAAATTTGCTTTAATCAATACATCAGTCAAGGAATAGAAATCATGTATATTATTCTCGCTAACATTATCTTATTGCCTATCTTATTATATATGCTATTGGCATGGTTTTTATATCGTGTAGGCAATTTTATACCTTATACTATTCCATTACAAAAGATTGATACAGATAAATTCTTGTCTGATACAAAGCATTTAACAACACACTACCATAATGAACTATTGGAAAATGGTTTTCGCTTGCAACAGGCTTATTTTGCTGATATGAATAAAAATGACAACTATATTGCCATTTATTTAAATCCATCTTATCCAACATTAGCAGCCAATATTACTTATTTAAGCAATCAAGTACAGCCATTAAAAATGTGTTATATCGAATTGACCGAGCGTTATCAAGATGGTACATGGATAAATGTCAATAATGCTGGACAATCGGGAGCTTTTCCATATTTTTCGGATTTTCCTGCATTTTACCTTGAGAAAAATCTTTCACTGTCAGAGTTAATCAGCATTCAAAAACAACTTGCGACAAAACTAAAAATTCATACGCACGCTATACCTGCATCACCACTAGAAGATTATGCTCAAGTGATTAATCATATTACTCAGCGTATATGTGAAAATCTGATTAAGCAAGGTTGGACGACTGGAGAAATTTTAGCTGATAATAGTTATCGATTTAGTTATAAAGGTACACTGTTAAGCATGTATAGATTTTTACCTATTACTAAAAATTGGGCTTGGCAATATCGTAAAAATAAAATGCTCAAAATATTAAATCAATAAGCTAACATTCACATTAAAATGGCTTGAATATCAAGCCATTTCTGCAGGGAAACTAATGACTTCACTTAATTCTTTTGCCCCTGTAATCACCATCAATAAGCGGTCCATACCCAAGGCAATCCCCGAACAAGCAGGCATATTCGGCAAAGCAAGCAATAGTCGAATATCTAACGGCATCACCGCTAAGCCTAATCGCTCACGTTCAGCATTGTCTTGCAAAAATCTTTTTTGTAAAGTATCGCTATCAACCAGTTCATCATAGGCATTAGCTAATTCTAAGCCATTGATATATAACTCAAAACGTGATGCGACTTGCTCACCATCTTGGTCATCATGAATCTTGGCAAGTGATGCCAATTCAGGTGGAAAATCGGTCAAAAATACTGCACCATCAAAGCCCAAAGTCGGCTCAATAATATGTGAAAACAACAAATCCATATATGCTAGACGATCATCACCCAAATCAATGTCCAAATCATGTTCGATGGCTTTTTGCTTTAGTGTGGCAGCGTCAGCAGTCAGTGGATTTATCCCCAAAAACTGTTGAAAGACCTGTTTATAACTTTTTTTCTCAATAAAAATATCAGCATTAACAGTAAGTTGTAGCAGTTTTTTTACTTCGCTCATTAAATCATCAAGACTAAAATCTGGGCGATACCATTCCAACATAGTAAATTCGCTGTTGTGTTTACGTCCATGTTCATCATTGCGAAAAACTTTACAAATTTGATAAATCGCACCACTACCGCTTGCCAAAAGTCGTTTCATGGCAAATTCAGGCGATGTATGTAAATAATCCGTGCGTAACTGTCCACCTACATAACGCTGTGCAGAAATCGATGCTAAATGTACATCGGTGGTCGCGGATTGCGATAAAAGCGGTGTTTCCACTTCGAGTACATCACGTTCGGCAAAAAATTGCCGTAACTGTTGGTATAATTTGGCTCGAGCCTGTAAAGCTTGCATGGTGCAAGTTGGTTGCCATGAAGATGTTGTAGATATTGGCATCATTCAACCCTAAAATATTGAAAAAAATCATATTAACATATTTTATATCCTACAGATACTTGTGCTAATTTTGCGTTTTTTAAAAATTTGTTCATTCTGCAATCATTTTACTTTTTTCTGTAAATAAATATCAAAAATAAAATTAAAAATATGGCTGATAAACCACCATAAAATAACCCTACTAAAACTGCTAAACACACTGCCTCTATAAATTCATGTTCAAAATACAAATTCAAAACTGTACCAAAAATAATCATATAAGAAAAATAAATCATGAATATTTGAAATAGGATTTTAAAATAATCTTCTATGCTCTTTGTATTTTCAAATTTCGGTAAAATAAAATAATTTGATAAATAAGTTGGTAACAAATTAAATGTAAATATAAAAACATAAGCAGTCCCAATAGCACTAAACCATTGCGATGTTGTTATATCTTTATTCCCAAGTAAAAAAAGCGGTGAAACACCTAACCAACAAATCAAACTTAGAATTGTATTACCCACAAACCAAGGCTTAATCATGATTTTTTTACTCATAAAAGCCATAAGCATCCCATTCCCGTCTTAGCGGATAATTTTTGCGTAATCGGTCAAAATCATCGCCGACAATCACGCCATTTTTTAGGCACGCTCGCAATTCGGCATCATCACGCCCAATCGGATAAATCGCCTTTAGATGCTGTTTAAGCTGTGCTTTGATATCTTGCTTTGCATCAAATAAAACATCACATTTCGGCATCAATGAGTTAATATCTTTTGTCACTTCAAAGCCAAAATGCTCACAAAATGCTTGATAAATCATCGCCGCACCACGCAATTTCCCCTCCAAGCTATAACCTGCAATATGTGGCGTGACGATTTTTACCGCATCCAATACCGCTTGGGAAATTTGCGGTTCATGTTCAAATACATCCAAAACCACCGTGCGACCAGTACGGGCAATATCGGCTAATAACGCCTGTTCACTTACCACCGCCCCACGCGCAGAATTGATTAAAATGGTATCTTTTGGCATCTGTGCAAAAGCTTTTGCATCAAACATATGATACGTCGGATAATCGCCCACTGTGGTCAATGGCGTATGAATCGACACCGCATCACACTGTAAAACATCAGCAAAATCGACTTGTTGCACATCGGCACATTGTACAAATGGATCATAGCCTTTGACTTGCCAACCCAATTGTTGGGCTAATCTAACCAAACGCTTGCCGACATTACCCAATCCCACAATGCCTAAGCTAAAATCTTTTTCCAAACATTCAGGCTTGACGTGATATAAGGCAGTGATGACATATTCTGCCACCGCTTGAGCATTACAGCCTGCGGCATTCGCCCATGTAATATTTTGATTTTGTAAATAATTGATATCAAGATGGTCTGTACCAATGGTGGCACTACCGACAAATTTGACTGGACTATTTTTTAATAATTTTTCATCGACTTGTGTCACCGAACGCACCAATAATGCATCAATGTCTTGTACATCATCAGCAGTAATTTTTCGCCCTGCTTTACTGATGATTTCACCAAAGTCGGAAAAAAAATATTCACTTTCAGCAAGGTTTTCATCAACTAAAATTTTCATGTTTGTATTTTTCATGATGTGACTCAATAGCAATATTTAAACACATTGAGTGTAATGCAATTCCAGTTTTGGCTCAAATTATTTTCCACTGAATAAAACATTTACAACTATTAAAAATCACCTACACGGCTCATAACTCTTTCATCGGTCGTTCCTTATGGATTAAATGCGGTTTATTATACACTAAATCCATTTACTTTACAACAAATATTTTATAAATTTTCGATTACGTGCGTAAATTTAATCCTTGTCAAGCAGTTTAAGAATCCACGCATACACACCTAACCAGACTAATACAATGAATGCGAACATCATACACCTCTCACGCTAAATACATAAGCTGTTGCAGGGTCTCTATCCACTTTATAATCATCGTAGATAGCCTCAATAGTGTTTCTAAGTCTGCTCATAACAGTTATCCTCTTGGTTAGGTGGATTACATCATTTTCTAAGTCGCCTACACGGCTCATATTATACACTTACTCAGTCTGTTAAGTCAATGTTTCTAAGTCGCCTACACGGCTCATAACTATAGAGTGAAAAATAAGCCTCTCGACCTATTCCGCTTATTATCCAGCAATATTCAAATAAGTACAATATCTATTCAAGATATCTAGCTTCATTCAGCTTACATTTTTTGTCATTGCAGTGATACTAGATTTTGGCTACTATGCAATAAAATTGCCTTTAGCGTTATCACTTCCATGTCAAATCATCATCGTACAGTCCATCTTCAACCGTTCCAAACGCATTTTTTAATCAAAAACCCACATATTCAAACCATCTTACCCAAATTTATCAAACAAAAACAACCGCATTACCAACGTATTCTAAAAGCAGATAGCACAGGTCTTGCCCAAGTCGCCTATGATTTTGTCTATGCAGATGGTACACAGCCAAGTCTGGAACAATCATTACAACGTCCTTTGGCGGTGATGTTTCATGGTTTAGAAGGCGATAGTGACAGCCATTATGCCAAGTGTTTTGTTAATGAAGCTAATGCTCAAGGTTGGGATGCGGTGATTGTGCATTATCGTGGCTGTGGTGGCGTGGCAAATCCAAGTCCATTTGACTACAATGCAGGTGATACCAAAGAATTACACCATGTTTTACAACAGCTTAAACAACAATATCAAGATGTCTATGCAGCAGGTGTGTCATTGGGTGGCAATATGTTGGCACGCTATATGGGCGAATACCAAGACGATGTATTATGTAAAGCTGCCGTCGTGGTGTCCGCGCCAGTAGATTTGACCACATCGGCAAAAGCCATGCATCGTTTTGTGGCAAAACGAATTTATACCCCTTATTTGCTCAAGCCATTATTGGTCAAAGCGTTACAGAAAATTGATGATCCGCAAGTCTTGGCACAATTAAAACAAGCCAAAACCCTTGATATTTTTGATGATTTATATACTGCACCACGTCATGGCTATGGCACAGGCAAAGATTATTATCTCAAAGCATCAGCGTTGCCTGTGATGAAAAATATTCGCAAGCCAACTTTGGTGATTACTGCGATTGATGATCCTTTTTTAGGAAAAATCGCCCAAGCCCAAGATGTCTCAGAATATGTACAGCTACTATATAGCCCAAATGGTGGACATGTTGGCTTTATGCAATACCAAAATAAACGTCTAAATACCGATTGGTTACCACAAACGATTTTTCGTTATTTTAATGCCATCAAATCATCATAATAAAGCTATAGCTATGGCGTAAAATAGGCTATACTTGTGCTTATTTTTATTGATTTTTTGATGTATGACAGCTATGCAAAATTACTGGGTCACTTGTGCTGATGGTTTAGAACAATTATTACAAGACGAGATTGAAGAACTCGGGGCAAAGATTGTCGAGCGTAAAGCAGGACGTTTGATTATCCAAGGTACGCTCGAAACCGCTTATCAAATCTGTATGTGGTCACGTTTGGCATCGCGTGTGTTATTGCCAATTTTTCAACATGATATTGAAGATATTCGTGATGTACGTGATGTGGCAGAAGAGCTGTACGATGCAGCGGTGAATTTTGATTGGTCGTTGATTTTTGCCCCACAAAGTACCTTTGCCATTCGTTTGCATACCGAACGTGAAATCAAGGTCAATACCCAATTTGCTACTTTGCGTGTCAAAGATGGCGTAGTGGATAATTTTATGGAAAATGTTGGGCGTCGTCCGAGCATTGACATCAAGCAACCTGAAATTACTTTATACGTTTTGGCAGGCAAACATCAGCATCATTTCTGTTTAGATTTATCAGGTGACAGTTTGCATAAACGTGGTTACCGTCGTTATATGACCGATGCCCCGATTAAAGAAAACTTAGCCGCAGCGATTTTACAAAAAGCCAAATTAAAACAGCTTAAGCCAAAAATGATTTTAGATCCGATGTGTGGTTCGGGTACGTTTATTATCGAAGCGTTGATGATTTTAACTGACCGTGCTCCAGGTATGGTGCGTCGTTTTGGTTTTAATGGTTGGCATGGACATAATCATGAATTATGGCAAAGTGTGAAAAAACAAGCGGTGGAAAAACATTATGCCGCTTTGGAACAAGAGTTACCGACCTTTTACGCTTTTGATGCCGATTGGGATGCAGTAAAAGCCACTCGACAAAATATCATTGCCGCAGGTTTTGAAAAAGTTTTGGATAAAATCTTCATCGAAGAGCGTGTGTTGGGTGATTGGGGCAATTTTGATGAAGAATTAGCACAACATGCCTTTATCGTGACCAACCCACCGTATGGCGAGCGTTTGGGCGATAAACAATCTAATCGTGCCTTTTATCAAGGTTTGTCCTTATTATTACAAGAACAATTTAGCGGACAGCCGACAGCGATTATTGCCGCCCATATTGAACAAGCCGATATTTTGGCATTAAATCATCCGCAAACTTTGCGTTTGATGAATGGTAATTTGCCGATTTATGTGCGTTTTGGTGAAATCAAAGCATTGCATAATAATGTGCCATTTTTACAAAATTGGCATAATCAAACGGTTGAATTGGAAGAAGCCCAAGATTTTGCCAACCGTTTGCAAAAAAATATGCATGCTTTGAAAAAATGGGCGGTGCAAAATCAAATTTATTGCTTGCGATTATATGATGCTGATTTGCCTGATTATAATTTGGTGGTGGATTTGTATGGCGATAAATTCCATGTGCAAGAATATGCCCCGCCGAAAAAAATTGATGCGGAAAAAGCCAAAAAACGTTTTAATGCAGCATTAGCTGCGGTGCGTGCGGTGACTGGTGCAAGACGTGAAGATGTGTTTATCAAAACACGTGCAAGACAGACCGGCACACAGCAATATGAAAAACAAAGCCAAGCCAGCAAACGCTTTATCATGCGTGAAGGGCAAGCAAAATTCTTGGTGAATTTGACCGATTATCTGGATACGGGTTTGTTTTTAGACCATCGCCAAATTCGTTTGCAGATTGCCAAAGAAGCCAAAGGCAAGCACTTTTTAAATTTATATAGTTATACTTCATCTGCCAGTGTGCATGCCGCACTAGGCGGTGCAGCCAGTACCACCAGTGTGGATTTGTCTAATACTTATATCAATTGGTCTAAAGAAAACTTTGTATTAAATGGTTTGACCGTCGATCATAGCGATGAACAGCATTTATTCTTTACTGCGGATTGTTTTGAATGGTTAAAAGAAGGTCATGAACAATATGACTTAATCTTTATCGACCCACCGACTTTTTCAAATTCCAAAAAGTTTTACGGTACATTTGATGTACAGCGTGACCATTTATCTTTGATTAAACGTGCCATGAACCGTTTAAGCGGTGATGGGACTTTGTATTTTTCTAATAATTTCCGTGGTTTTGAGTTGGACGAAGAATTATTGGGCTTATTTGATATTGAAGAAATCACCCATTGGACGATTGGACAAGATTTTAAACGTAATCAAAAAATCCATCGTGCGTGGCGAATTAAGCATTATATTGATTAATGTTTAAAATGGAAAAATGATAAAAAAATCGCTGTTTTAGGACAGCGATTTTTATTTTACATCAATAATTTAAAACGAATAAAATCAATGTGCTGCTTTACCAATCACAAAACTCAAAGTCGCATAGCTGGCTAACTTTTGGCATTGTTGCGGATTTGGAAAATCTGACTTATGCACCACACGCACTTTCCAAAAGCCTTGGCGTAATGGATAAAGTTTGACTGTCCCATCACTACGCGTGGTGTCTGAAAATGCTTGTGGTTCGAGTTTATGCACTTTATCATTCGGATCTTTTTTCACAAAGCCTTCAAAAGTCGCTACGACTATTTCATTGGCAAGTGGCTCACCGTTAAACAATACTTTTAACCCAAATGGCTCACCAACACGAGCATTGGCAGGATTATCCATTGGGACAATTTCGAGCCCTTGCCCAACTGGTTTAGTCACGATATCTTTGCTATTGGCATGATGACCGACATTCACCACATTTTTGCCGTACATTTGGGTCTGTTCGCAATATTTGGCATCAGGCATAGCCGTCATATCGACTTGTTTCCAACCGTCTTTATTCTCTGACCAAAATGTTGGGCTATATTCTGCAAGCAATAAATAGCTACCATTCTCTACCGCTTTTTGCGTTTGGAATTGATAATTTTGACCACCTTTTACAGCAATAAGGTCTTCAGTGCCTTGGGCTGTCACCAACTGTAATGGTTTTTTAAAAATATGCTGACGATCAGCGGCAATCGGTTTTAATTCTGGGAAATCTCCATAGCCCAAATTGGCTTTCAAAATCTCACCGCCATGCGTATGTTCAGGCTCAACCCAAACCTCATGTGCCACAGCAAATGGAGCTTGACTCAATAACGACAAAGCCAAAATATTGATAGCCAGTTTTTTTTGCAATTTTCATAACTTTTCCTACAAAGCAATCTAAAAAATTTGCAACATTATATCATAACATTTACTTGTTGTAAATTATCACTAAACGCCTTTGAGAGCATAGGAAAACTGAAAAAATAGTGTCTATACAGATAGAAAAATATCCAAAAGCAAGATGCATTGCATAAAAATAAAGCTAAAAATATCGACTTTATTGTATCTTTTTGTAAAATGATGCATTAATCATCAATTTTGTCAAATTTAAAAATTTAATTTTTGTGAATTTATGCTCATTTTTTGCTTATTTTTTTAAGTTACTCTTATAAGTAAATGATTTTAAGCTATTTATTTAATTATGCATGGTTCACATTTTACTATGTTCTGATTTTTATATCCAAATAAATGCATGGCTTGATGAGATAAAACCACCATTTTCTACACATTTTAAATAATAATGATTATCATTTATATTCTTGTATGCTGTACAAACTCATTTTCTCTCACTACCATAGCCACATCTTGAAGACAGATAGTGCGTTCACAAGCCGACAAATCAGTACGTTTTCTCCCACTACCGATTTTAAATTTGTACTTAACCATAGCACTACGAGGAATATCGGATGAAAAAATCAGTATACGTTACTTTTGCAACTGTTGCTTGTGCTTTAAGCTTAAGCACCACAGCGACTGCAAAAAGCCATTCAACCCATAGCACAGCCAAAGCTAAAACCGCAAATATTGCAGGTGTTAGTGCAAAGGCTGACGACAGCGATAAAACAGCTAGACCACATCGTGGTGGTACAGCGAGCTGGTATGGCGGTCGTTTCCATGGCAGATTGACTGCAAATGGCGAACGCTACAACATGAACGAATTAACCGCAGCACACCGCACTCTACCTTTTGGTACATTGGTGCGTGTCACTAACCTGCGTAATAACCAAAGCGTAAATGTGCGTATCAATGACCGTGGACCGTTTTCTAAAGGTCGTGTTATCGACTTATCACGCAAGGCGAATCAGATGATTAACTGCAATCTCTGCCAAGTCAAACTAGAAGTTTTGAATAAATAATTTTGTCAAACCAAAGCATTGCTTATTGGCAGTGCTTTAATTTTTTTATATCCAGTGCAATATCATACAAGCACGCAAAGAATGATTGTAAAAATTGCCTTTATTATAATTTGTCTTTAAAATAGCATCGATTTTTAATACTCATCTCAATTTTTATTTTATGTCTGAAAATATTCAAAATGTTTCACATCAGCGTGAAATCGTGACCTTTATGCGTCGCTCTGCCCCACTGAACACCTCACAACGTCTTGCGATTGAACAACATGCTGACATGATTGTTGATACGCAATTGCAGTTTGCTGATGTGCGTCAATATTTTAGCAATCCTGAACAACCTTTAACCATTGAAATCGGCTTTGGTATGGGAAGCTCATTGGTCAAAATGGCACAAGCCAATCCTGATCGTAATTTTTTCGGGATTGAAGTGCATATTCCTGGTATTGCCCAATGTGTACATGAAGCGGGTGAATTGGGCTTGACTAATTTGCGTGTGGTCGATGCGGATGCAATTCAATTGCTTAAAAATATGCCTGACAACAGCATCGATACGTTACAACTTTATTTCCCAGATCCATGGCAGAAAAAACGTCACTTTAAACGCCGTTTTGTTGTGCCTGAACGTATGGCGTTGGTAGAAGACAAATTAAAAGTGGGTGGTCGTTTTCATGCTGCAACTGACTGGCAACCTTATGCTGACTGGATGCTTGATGTATTGGAACAGCGTCCACGTTTAAATAATTTGGCAGGTAAAGGTAACACGTATCCACGTCCTGAATGGCGACCGCTAACCAAGTTTGAGCAACGTGGCTTGGATGCAGGACATAATATTAGTGATTTTATTTTCGAAAAAATCAGCTAAGATTTTGATAAAATAAAAGTATTGAAGATGCAGCATAAATGAGATTTGTGCTGTATTTTTTTGATGACCTGAGGAAAATAAAGCTTTTGGCGAATAGAATAAACTGGAAGGAATAAAAATAGAGAAAAATAAATTTCAAATAGCTTTCTTAATTTATAAAGTGGCAGAGGATCAAGGATTCGAACCTTGACGAACGGTTTTGGAGACCGTCATGCTACCATTACACCAATCCTCTAACTGTTAATCAACACTTTACACAAATTGGCAGAGAATCAAGGACTCGAACCTTGACCAACGGTTTTGGAGACCGACATGCTACCATTACACCAACCCTCTATTATTGTGTTAGCGATTAACGATGCGTATCTTAACAATCATCTCCACAGAATACAAGGTCTTTTTCTTTTTTTTGCATCTAATTTGTGCAATAGCGAATATATCTTGGCTTTTAAACCTTATACAATAATCAAGCGATTGTGTTTAAGCAATCTTTTTTGCATTTCTTGGCTATCTAAGCCCATACGCCAATACAATAAATCCATTGCATCCAGCTCATCTTGGATCACCATGCGATTTTGCCAAATCTCATCTTCGATAATACTTAAAAAATACAAACGTTCACGTAATAATAAGCCAGATAACACTGTCAAATCTTTGGCTAGGTTTTTAGAGTCATCTATTTGCTCGAAGTCAGCTATGGATAATGATAAACGCTGACAAATATTACTTTGTATAGAGAGCTTTTCATATGGTTCAATATGAGATAGCTTTAATAGTTGCTGTACAATATTAATCATTGAAGATTTAGCTTGTATCCATGCAACGGGATAACCTTGTTTAATTTGTGGATAATGATAAATACGCTCTAATAATAAAAAATCTAAGAAATTAATCTGTTTGTGATGAATAAGTTTTGCAATTTTCTGTAATAACGGTACTTTTGCAATCTTTGGAATTTTATCAATGGCGGTTAGACTTTGGAATACCAACATAAAATGTACACGTTTATCCATCGCCATCAATGCATCCAAAAGCATATGACTTAAATCTATCGCATATTGTGTTTGCTCATGTTTGAATTGGTTTTGCCTTAAAAAAATCACTGCCAAAATAATCTCTTTACAGCCTGTAATCGTTGCACTTGCAAAATGGATCAGCTCTGAATGTACCATCTTTTTACGTACTTCCGAGCTTAAAGCTTTGATATTATCTTGAATATCATCATGATGTGCATGAGATATTAAATCATCTCTTTGATCAAGTGATTTATTTCCTTGTTGATAATATTTCTGTTTAGGTGTTTGAGAATGATGTGAAAGAAAAGGCACACCTGCATATAAAAGACGATAATCACTTAATAATTTTGGCTTTAAATAAAAATATTCCATTTCCGACAGATTATGTTGTTTTAATCGCTGCTGCTTAATATTATAATAAGAATTATTTTGATATTGTTTACGGCTATCTATAACGAGCTCAATCCCTTTTTCAATAAAAGTCTGTTTTAAATATTCTCTTCTCGTTTTCGGAGTATGTACACAACTGAACCAACTTAAACGACCTAAAGGATTTGCAAAGCAATAATGTGCAATAGACTCACCATCAATACGATACAAAAAGCTTTGATAAGGATGGATATCAATACGTGCTAAAGTATAAATTAAATATTGCACATTAATATGCTGTGCAGTCAATAAATCATATCTCTTACGGTAATTTTTAAATAAGCTATATTTAATCATCCGTGTTAATAATAATCCAGGACTACCAAACAACCAAAACAAATAAGCAAGCAACCAACATATGACTTCTAAACTACGAAATCTTTTTTGACTTTTAATACGATATGCAAAAATAGCAATATAATTCCCTAAGCGATGTAAAGCCGAGAATCCGTAACAAGCAATGTCCAAATAAGTATTTACACGATAATCTTTTTTTACAATACGACTATATTCATGAGTCAATAATGCTTTAAATTCTAATGCAGTGAGATTTTGTATTGCACCCCATGAAATGATAATACTAGCATCAAAATGTTGAAAGCCAACACTAAAAGCGTTAATGCCCTGCTCTTTATATAAAATATAAATATTGACAGGTGCTACAGAAAATTGACTAGCGACGGTTTTATTAATATCTAAAGTGACACTTTCTGCTAATCCAATATCATGATGGGCAAAAATTTTGGTCGCTTTGTAATATTTCGCAATATTTTCTCCATTAGAACTATATCTCGAATCACGATATGTCGATGCAGCAATCAGAGAAATTAAAATAGCAATAACAATAAACGGGCTTGAACTATGCCATAAAACATCTTGTGTATAAGAAAAATAGTAAAGAACAATCCCAATCAAAAAAAGACCATATAGCGTATAAATAAATATACTCAGACTTAATAGTAACGTCAATTTTAAAAACAAACGTAGCATATTATTTCACTATAATTAAATGGGATAAAATAAATCAAATCCATATTACACAATTTGATGTACAAAAGGCTTATGCATTATATACTTAACATATATTAATCGCATAAGCCTTTGTCTATTTTCAAGATTTAATTTAAAAAATTAAATACCTGACAATTACACTTCACGCAAACCTGTAAGATCAACTGATGCAGCATCTACATTTACATCGATATAATTATCTTTTTTCTTTTTGGCTGAGTCATTACGGCTCTCTTCCAAACGTTTTAGATAAGTATCATCAATATCACCAGTTACATATTGACCATCAAATACCGAGCAATCAAACTCTTGTAGATGTGGGACTTTGCGTGTTTTTACAGCTTCTTTCAAATCGTCCAAATCTTGGAAAATCAAACGGTCTGCACCGATGATTTCACAGATTTCATCCACGCTACGTCCTGATGCGATCAACTCCGAACGTACTGGCATATCGATACCATAGACGTTTGGATGTGTGACCATTGGTGCTGCAGAAGCAAAGAATACTTTTTTCGCACCAGCATCGCGTGCCATTTGGATGATTTCTTCGCAGGTTGTACCGCGTACAATCGAATCGTCTACCAACAATACATTTTTGTCTTTAAATTCGATTTCTACAGGATTTAGCTTTTGACGCACAGATTTTTTACGTTGTTGCTGACCTGGCATAATGAATGTACGACCGATATAACGGTTTTTCATAAAGCCTTCACGGAACTTCACGCCCAAGATATTAGCAAGCTCAACCGCGGAAGTACGACTGGTATCAGGAATCGGCATTACCACATCGATATCGTGCTCTTCGCCCCACTCTCGCAAGATTTTATGTGCAAGTTTTTCACCCATTTTCAGACGTGCTTTATATACCGAAATGCCATCTAATGTTGCATCTGGGCGTGCAAAGTACACATATTCAAAAATACATGGACGATATTGTGGGTTTTTAGCACATTGCTTAGTAAACAATTTGCCATCACGATCGATAAAGATTGCTTCACCTGGCTCAATATCACGCTCTACTTTAAAGCCAAGAGAAATAATTGCTACTGATTCAGAAGCAATAATGTATTCTTTTTCGCCATTTTCAGTTTCACGAGAACCGTAAATCAATGGGCGGATACCCAAAGGATCACGGAAACCAACTAAACCATAACCTGTAATCAATGCCACGACACCATAAGCACCACGACAACGCTCATGTACACCAGCCACAGCGTTAAATACATCTTCTTCAGTCGGTTGTACTTTGCGTGATTTTTGCATTTCATGGGCAAAAATGTTTAGCAAAACTTCTGAGTCAGAATCGGTGTTAATGTGACGGAAATCAGTTTGGAATAAATCTTGTTTTAACTCATCCGCATTAGTCAAGTTACCGTTGTGTGCCAACGAGATCCCATAAGGTGAATTGACATAAAACGGTTGTGCTTCAGCACTGCTTGATGAACCAGCAGTAGGATAACGCACGTGTGCAATACCGTAGTTACCCAATAAAGCACGCATATGGCGAGTATGAAATACATCGCGTACCATGCCATTGTCTTTGCGTAGGTACAAGCGACCTTCATGACAAGTAATAATGCCTGCGGCATCTTGTCCACGATGTTGTAGCATCGTCAACGCATCATATAACAATTGGTTTACAGGCGACTTACCAGCGATACCAACTACACCACACATAGAAACCTCACCGACCGATTAGGGCATTTTACTGAAAAGGATTTGCCATCTTGCCTGACTGTTGCGCAGTTTTGTCTGCTGGCTTTTTGTCTTGCTGAACTGGCTTAGGATTTTTGGGGATTATATCATCTTGTGATACATTAGTTTTGTCTAATCGCTGATTTTCAAGTGTATCAGCAGATTTTTTGATAAGGTCTTGAGAATAATGTGCTGTCTGAGCTGAATGGGGCGGCTGTAGCAATTGAATCACTATAGAGTTCTTCCGCCAACTCATGCCCGACAACCACGGTGATAATATATAAATCAGAATCATCAAGATTACTGCCGTCTTGGCGATACCAAATATTCCACCTGCAATACGATTCAGCCAATTGATCTTGAGTTTTTTAAACACACCAGACAATAAGTAATTGACTGCCCAGCTCATCATCATCACGCTCAGTACAATGGCAACAAATGCCAAGACCGTCTGCATCTTCGGATCATGACTAAAAGCCTGCATGGACGGTGCAATATGCTGATGCAGCAATACTGCCAAAACCAACGCACTGAACCAACCAATCAAATTGGTGATTGTCTTTACCAAGCCATTACTAAAGCCACGATAGGCATTGAATGACAATTTGATGAGTAAAAATATATCTAGACCTGACATATACTACCTAAAATTTTGCACAAGACCAAACGAATTTGGTGTCTTTTGCAATCTAAATCATGCTTACACAGGATCCAAAGCCTTGACGCATTCCGCAATCAGTTGTGGCCCTTGATAAACCAAGCCTGAATATAGCTGTACCAAAGTTGCACCTGATGCTTGCTTTAATCGTGCTTGCTCACCGTTTAAAATACCACCAACACCAATCAATGGAATTTTACCTTGTAACTGCTTGTGAAACTCTGCCAAACAAAAAGCACTTTTGTTAAAAACAGGGCCGCCCGACAAACCGCCTTTTTCTTCAGCGTGTTTTAGACCTTCTACGCCCTCACGGCTCACCGTGGTATTGGTGACAATTAACCCATCAATTTGATGATGCAATAATTGCTCTGCAATATATTCAATATCCATCTGCTCAAGATCTGGTGCAACTTTCAAAACCAAAGGCACATAAAAACCGTACTGTGCAGCAAGTTTTTGTTGTTTCTCTTTTAGTGTAGAAAGCAAATCTTTTAATGCACCGCCACTTTGTAAACGGCGTAACCCTTGTGTGTTTGGTGAAGAAATATTCACCACAACATACGATGCATAGGCATAGACTTTTTCTAAACAAATCAAATAATCATCAGTCGCTTTTTCTACAGGTGTATCAGCATTTTTGCCAATATTTATACCCAGTACGCCTTTATATTTGGCTTTCTTTACGTTTTCGACCAGTTTATCCACGCCATCGTTATTAAAGCCCATACGATTGATGATGCCATTCACCTCAGGTAAACGAAACAATCTTGGCTTTTCATTACCCGCTTGTGGACGTGGTGTGACCGTACCAATTTCTATAAAACCAAAACCTAAGGCTGCCAACGCATCAATATAATCGCCATTTTTATCCAAACCTGCTGCAAGACCAACGGCATTCGGAAAATCAATGCCCATACATTTCACTGGTTTGTACTCATGACTGTAAATGCTTTCAGTTAAACCAAGAAAGTCAGACATTTTAAGCATTGAAAGAGTAAGATGGTGTGCACGCTCGGCGTCAAATTGAAACAACAAAGGGCGTAAAACAGAATAAGCCATAATCGGTCTACAAAAATATATAAATAACCAGTAAATTGCCTACATCCAAAAAGCTAGGCAACAAAATAACGGCTTATTATAAGACAAAGTGAGTCAAAAAGGGCAACTGATTTCTCACTATTTTAGACTAAATTTAAGACACAAAAAATTGTGCCATGACACCGCATTAGAGATAATCAGCATAATAGTTCAAATAATCTTTGCTCATTTCAGGGGTGTTAAGATCCATCACAATACTAAATAAGTCGTCTGATGAACCCAAATCAGTCAAATGTAAAAATAAGCAAATTTCATTTTTTTGATATTTTTGCCGTACAGCTTTTAATGCCAAATGACAAGCACTTAAAAAATCATGCTCTGAGACCAAATCATCATTGAGTAATTGATTAATCTCATCTATGGCTGGATATGCGTAATCCATATCAAAGAGTTCTCGTGTCCATTCTGCAGTATTCCAAAAATCTTCGTCACTGATATCCATTTTACCAGCGACATAGTCCTGAAAATATTCCGCATGATTGATTGCAATCGAAAAACATTCGAAGCTTTCGGTACTCACAATGGCAAAAGCAGATAAATCGGGATAGTGTTTTAACGCAAGTCTAAAATAATAGTCTATTGTTTGCTCGACTAAATCATAAAATTGATGTGATTGCATCATCTACCCCAAAGTACATAAAAATTAAAACAATAAATCTTCAACAGCCACAAATCAAAATACCAGATATTTGGCTTGTTTACCTGTAAGCTGTAAAACCAAATTTTCATAAGCCAGTTTATTCATCGCATCACGTGTGGCTTGGGTTGCTGAGCCAATATGCGGTGTAACCACCACATTATCTAACTCAAATAATGCTGACTCAGTCAAAGGTTCTTTTTGGAATACATCCAAACCTGCGGCAAAAATCTGTTTATTTAACAACGCTTGATATAAAGCTTGCTCATCCACCACTGCACCACGAGAAATATTCACAAATACCGCATGCTTTTGCATTAAATCAAATTGGGCTTTTGAGATCAGATTTTGCGTATGTGGATTTAAATCCACCGCCACCACAATAAAATCTGATGTGGACAATAATTCATCCAAAGGCAAATATTGTGCATTAAACTGATTGGCAATTTCAGGCTTTTCTTTACGACCATAATAGGCAATATCCATATTAAAACCATAAAAACCACGTCGGGCAATCGCTGCACCGATATTACCCAAGCCAATAATACCCAAACGTTTGCCAAAAATATCCATACCAAACTGCTCTGCCGCAACGGTTTTCTTCCATTCCCCTGCCCGCGTCCATTTGTCCAATTCTACCACACGACGAGACGCACTCATCAATAGACTCCATGCCGTGTCAGCAGTGGTTTCTGTCAAAACATGCGGTGTATGTGCCAAGTGAATACCACGAGATTTGAGATAATCCACATCATAATTATCATAACCGACTGATACAGTAGAAATAATTTCTAAATTTTCTGCTGTATGTAATTGTTCTTCACCCAAATAACGCCCTGCCCCAATCATGCCATGTGCATGTTTGACTGCATTCTGAATCTGCTCGGTAATGTTACCTAGTTTTGGATTAATTTTGATTAGGTTAAATTGTTCAGCCAATTTTTGTTCATATTCAGCACGAATACCGCTAAATAAAACGACAGTTTTTTTATCCATCATTTTTACGCCAAAATAGTTAGAATTAAAGCTAAATTAGCACATTAGCAATCTGTAAACAATTCTATTATTTTGAAAGTTTACATAAAAAATCAGCCCTAACATTATCTGTAGAGCTGATTTCTTAAAACAACAAGCAGAAATTATTGCATGACAAGATATTCAAACGCAGACAAACCTGCTTTTGCACCCTCTCCCATGGCAATATTGATTTGCTTATACGGTACAGTGGTTACATCACCGCAAGCAAAAATACCTTTGCGACTGGTCTGACAACGCTCATCAATCTGAATCTCACCAAAACGTGTGGTTTCAAGTAGGTCTTTGACCAGCTCTGAATTTGGCACCAAACCAATTTGTACAAATACCGCTGACAATGGCAATTCTTTAATATCATTGCTATTACGATCTTGATAAACAATACTTGATACTTTGCCATCTGTCGCTTTGATTTCTTGTGTCGCAATCGATGTCATAATAGTAATGTTATCGCGAGCTTCGGCTTTGTTTACCAAAACTTGGTCGGCACGCAATTTGTCACCATATTCAATCAAAGTGACATGACTGACGATACCTGCCAAGTCCAAAGCCGCTTCTACGCCTGAGTTACCGCCACCAATTACCGCAACGGGCTTACCTTTAAAGAAAGGACCATCACAATGCGGACAGAACGCCACGCCATTACCAATATTCTCATCTTCGCCTTTAACGCCAAGCTTACGCCATTTTGCACCTGTTGCCATAATTACAGTACGCGTATCAAAGCTTTCACCTGTATTTAAGGTGACTTTATAGCTCAAATCTGCATTTTCACTGATGCTTTTTACACTCACCATTTCTTTCATGGTAATGTCGTATTCTTTCAAATGTTTAGCAAAATTGGCTGATAATTCATTACCATTGGTCAGCGGAATTGAGATTAAGTTTTCAATATCTTGCGTATCTTTGACCTGACCACCGATACGATCCGCCACCATGGTAACTTTTAAGCCTTTGCGTGCAGTATAAATCGCTGCTGCCGTGCCTGCTGGACCACCGCCAATTACCGTGACATCTTGCTGTGGTAACTGTTCACCTGTTGCAGCACCACTCATCATATCTGGAAACTGCTCTTGCAATTTTTCCAACAATTTTGCGGTGTCGATTTTACCATTGGCAAAAGGTTTACCATTTAAAAATACTGCTGGCACGCCTTGGATATTTTTTTCATTGACCAAATCTTGAAATACACCGCCATCAATCATTTCATTAGTGATTGAATCATTAAGCAAGGCAAATTGATTGAGTGCCTGTACCACATCTGGACAATTATGGCAAGACAAGGAAATAAAGGTCTGAAATTGTAAAGGTTGTTTGATATTTTTAATGATATTTTGGATATTGCTATCCAATTTGATCTCACTACCGCCAGCTTGTAAGATCGCCAAAATCAACGATGTAAACTCATGTCCACCTGGAATACCGCTAAACACGATACCTGTGTCATGACCTTGGGTTTGGATTTTGAAACTCATCGCAGACAGATTGCTATCGGTATTTTCCGCAAGCTCAATTTTATCCGTTGTACTAGCGATTTTACTCAAAAAATCTACCAACTCAGCACGTTGGGCATGCTCACCCTCACCCAATACGAATGTAATCGAACGTGTCATACGTTCACTATAAGTTTTTACTGCATCTAATAAGCTTTGATCTAACATATTTTGACCTATTCATATCAACTAAAAGCCATCATATTATAAAGTAATCTTTATTATTAGACCAGTCGATCAATTTGGCAGTCACCAGAGATTAAATCTGTAAAATTAATCCGTACTAATTAAGTCAAAATTAAATTTTATTTATTTAAAAAGTTTTACTATATTGGGTCAAGATTCTGATTTTAAAGTTAAATTTTTAATTTTTTTTGACTCATAATTTTTAATAAAAAGCTAGTCAAATCGAAAATTTTGGATTATTATAAACCCAGATAGATAAATTAAATCATACTGATTGAATTAAACAATGATATATTTTATTGTTATTTGAACAGTATATTTATCTATAATGACATTTTTTATCAGAAAAGGACAAAATCATGTTTCCAGAGCATCGTGAACTTATTACTCAATTAAAAACTGAAGATCGTCATTTCTTGCGTTTATTTGACAAACACAATGAAATCGACCAAGAAATCATCAATCTTGAAAATGATCCAGTGGCAAGCGTAAGCCGTGCAAACGACATCGAAGAGCTTAAGCGTGAAAAATTAGCCCTTAAAGATGAGTTAGGCAAAATCCTAAACGAACACGCTGAGAAACAAGCTTAATTCTTGTTTTTAGCAATCTAAGCACCTTATATTGTTGCAATTAAACTGCACTATATAAGGTGCTTTTTTTATTTTCCAGATCGTAAAAAATATTTTTTCACGCTACAATCGCATAGCTTTTTCGATATATCTTGTATTATTTTAGGTGGCAGGGACAGCAACTATGTTTGGTATTATTCATCTTGGCACATATATTTTAGGGACAATTGCAATTATTTTACTGCCTGGTCCAAACTCGCTATTTTGTTTGGCGGTATCAGCACAGCAAGGCATAAAAGAAGGCTACAAAACTTTGGCAGGTATTATGCTTGGGGATACAGTGTTGATTCTTGCCACCGTGTTTGGTGCAAGTACAATGCTGAAGCTTTATCCAGAATTGTTTCATGCTATCAAAATTATTGGTGGGCTGTATCTGGCTTATATCGGTATTCAATTACTCAAAGGAGCTTGGCAAAAATGGCAAAGTTTTTATCAAAATCAATTGCTTGCTCAAGACAGCCAAGAAAATGAAAATCAAACAAATGAAAACCAAGCGAATAAAAAAAGTGTCGCTGAACAAAAAAATCAACTAGCACCGTACGCCCCTAAACATCCTTGGTCTAATTTTAATCGTGCTTTATTATTAAGTTTGACCAACCCAAAAGCGATTTTATTTTTCTTATCGTTCTTTGTGCAATTTGTCGATCCGAATTTTACCAATCCTTTATTAAGTTTTTTGTTTTTGGCAATTATTTTACAGCTTGCCAGTTTTTTGTATTTAAATTTATTGATTTTTGCAGGGCAACATTTGGTCGCAAAATTTAGTGATAAAGTGCGTCTTGCCAGTATTGCTATGGCGATGGTGGGTTTGATGTTTATTGGTTTTGCGATGAAGTTGTGGATGGCGAAAATCTAAGATGATATAAAATTATCGTGATATTCAATATTTTAAAACAGGCTATCATTTGTTATGGATTTTCGGATGTATTGCATTTATGATAGCGAATTATTTATGGAAATTTAGGAAAAAATTATGCTACTCACCAAAATCCACATCTGGGATAGTAAAATCTACGCCCCAAGCAAACAACAATTCATCGATGGCAACTTAGACGTACCAGAACATGAAGAAACTGACGATTATGTAGGTTTAACCATAAGTCTAGATAAGTTTATAGGTAAAGCGTTTGAGCAATATCCAGATTTATATTATGAAGGTAATGGTGTCATCATTGAAAGTGTACCCGAAGAGATTTATACACCATTTGTGCAACTGATTGAAGAACTTGCCAATCAATATGGCATGTATGTATATAACTATCTGACTGATACTCTGACCGCACCGCAAAGCAATCCTAACCGTCCACTAGGCACAGCTGAAGCCACTTGGCAAAATCAACTACAACAAGAACAGCAAAGACAGCAAGCCATAGAACAAGGTGAGGAGTTACCACAAAACAAAAAAAGAGATGAACCAATATTACAAAAAAGAGCTTAAAGCCCGTAAGGAACAACTCACCACACCAAAGGTGAAATATACAACGCATGGCATACTTTTAGAGCGTGATGATTTATACTTTAAGCTTTATTGTAACGTGGATTATAATTACGTTAATAGCGGACGTTATGCTATTACAGCTAGTGTGACCATGCAAAGTCACGCCTATGAATACTATAATCTTTTAAAAGAGTCAAAAACTAATTTCAAGCATACTGGTTTCACAAAGGCTCATATTCTTTGGATAAACTTTCAATATTATTATCTAAGTGAAGAGGTGATGGAGAACTATGATCATAGTTTATACAATATGCCAAATGAAAATGATTTAAAGTACAATATTCATCGAGCAATTGATATGTTTACCGATGTCTATCCACATTGTGGCAGTTGGGACAGTCTATATCATTATTATGCCCAAGTATTAGCCAATCCAGAAACCAGCTTTAAGTTGATTAATCACCCCCGTACAATGTTATATAAACCGATTGAATCAGAAGCATTTTTATGGTTAGCCAAAATCAGTAATCAACCAGACTATTCAAGCATCAAACAGCAAACCTTAGAACGAGAAGCCTATTGGTCATCATTATCTGGCTATAGAGGGCAAAGCTATGAAGAGCGTCTCGCTGAGCTGACAGCACAGGTGGCTTTATTAGATGATTTGACAGCTGAACAGTTGATGGCGTATCAGACGGTAGATTTCCCAGGTAAGGGTTCATATGCTGAAATTTAAGAGATAAATTATTCTACAGGTTTAAACCGCACCCCAAAAGTTGGACATAACTTTTGGGGTGCGGTTTATCTTTCAACGCTTTTTTTTAATAAAATAAAAAATCAAACTTACCACATCAAATCATCTGGAATCACATAAGCTGCATACGGATCTTCTTCATCTGTGGTCTGATCTTGTTGCTGCTGTTGCGTAGTGACAATATAACCTGTCAAACGGCTATCGATTTTTTCCGCCAACACAGTCGGCAAAAAAGCATATTCTTGCTCAAGGCGAGCGATTTTCAAACTCCCCGATACCACGGCATTATACACTTGCTGATTGACATACAGTTTTTTGATTTTACCTTCATCAATAAATTGATAACTAATATCGCCAGACGTGTCACTGATACGATGCTGTTTAATCATTTGAATGATATTGGCTTTGAGTGCTTTTTCTTCCAATGCTTGTTGGCGAGTGGCATTCAAAGCTTGGTCCTTTTCAGCTTTTTGTTGTTGCTGTTGCTGGATAGCAGATTTGACCTGTTGCTGCTCGTCTTGCCCTGTTTTTTTGGCATGCTGTGCTTGTTTCGTGGCTTTTTTGGCTTGCTTGGCATCGACCAAACCAGCTTTTAACAATTGTGCTTGTAAGGCATTTTTCATCGATTTTCTCCAAAATGTCAAAGTCTTAAAAATTAACGCTTTCGTTCAGTGCTATGCAATCGCCAATACACAATCCAATACACCATCGTCATCACAAAGCTCAGTATAGCAGGAAGTAAAAATGCATTCAGCAACCAATATTGATAAACAATCGTCGCAATCAATCCACCCAATAAAAAGCCCAATAATATCAAACCATGCAGCAATAAACGGCGTCTTTCTACATTCAATCCACGCAGCATATAGCCAAATGCCAAGCCCAAATCGGTCAAAACCCCTGATAAATGTGTAGTACGAATAATCGTACCACCATAATGGCTCATCATGGCATTTTGTACACCCATTGCCGTAGCAGCCCACAATAAGCCATAACGTGGAAAATATGGCGATGCCATCCAGCTAAAAATAATAAATAAGGTCACTAACGCCAAAGGATAGCCATACCGACGCCCGATTTTTGGTGTACCGCTACCCAAAATATAGCCACTGTATAGTGAGCCAATCACATAACATGCTACCACCAAGATGAGAAAACCCACATGCTCCCACTCATGCTGATAAATCGCTGTGGCAAGCATACTGACATTGCCTGTCATGTGTGAAATGGATTGATGCAAAGCGGTCAGCAAACCCATGACATTGATCATGCCTGCATTGGTCGCAAGTAAAAATACGCTGACTAGTAGCCAATTTGGTAATTTTTGTAAAATCATAATGATAAAGCTTTATACAATATGTGTAGATGCTGATAAAAATGACGCAACAAGCTCACCTATCGAAACACTTCAATAAAATAGATCAGAAGTGTTGCATAGACATGTTATTGTAACAAAAAATGAAAAAACAAACTGCCATTTATGCAATAGCACCACCAAAAGATTTCATTTTGTTTAAAAATAATACAACAAAGAAATGCATTAGGCTTTAGAATAGCGATGTTTTCAATTTTTTTATTCGAGTGCAATAAATAATGTATTTTAGGCAGCAGCAGATTTTACACGCCATCGGTGTTCAGCAATGGATTAGCCGTGATGCTGTTGTGCAAAAAAAACCATCATCTATTTGGCGAGATGTTGCAGATGCCACACCGCTTGATAATCACCATCAAGCTACTACTACAATATCAACGGTATCATTAGCAGATGACAATCTCTCTGCAAAAATAGCCCATCCAAATATTGATCAATTGGATACGGATTATCATCCCGACTATGATACAAATTTTGAAACTGACCATACCGACACAACATTACAGCAGCCAGTCATTACAGCCGATGCGACACCTTTACAGGCTGTACACTATAGCAATGACTTGAGTCTGCTTTTGCAAGTTTGCCAAGCGGATAACTTTTTGCTGATTGCTACCGTAGAAAGTGAAAAACAACAACAACTTTGGATTAATATTCAACAAAGTTTAAAGCTTACTGCTTATCCTCTGTTATGGCCACTCAATATTAATTGGTTTAGTCATGATGCATTGCTACAAGATTATTTAAAAGGCTTCTTTTACGTGCATCCGCAACCCATATTATTATTGGGAGAATGCGAGGCCATCGAATCCTTACAATTAGATCATTTTTCTATCGCACCAAGTCTGGAGCAATGTCTAGAAAACTTTGAACATAAGAAATTATTGTGGCAAAAGATTTATACATATCTAAGCCATTAATTTTTGGATCTTATTTTGAAAATAGCTGATTAAGCTTACAAATAAAAAATTGATGCCGTTTTCAGACATCAATTTCTAGTCAAAAGGCAAATTTAGAATAAACCTGCAAGACCTGGTGGCAAGCCCATGTTATTATTGGCATTTTTCAAACGCTCATCAGCAACAGCTTCTGCCTGACGCACTGCATCATTTACCGCAGCTGCAATCAAATCTTCAATCATATCTGCATCGTCTTGTAGCAAATCAGGGTTGATTTCGATGCGTTTTACCACAAAGCGACCTGTCATAGTGACTTTAACCAAGCCACTGCCCGCTTCACCATGAACTTCAGTCTGTGCCAATTCAGCTTTTGCTTTTTTGACATTTTCTTCCATATCTTTTTGCATACGTTGTGCTTGTTGCATTAACATATTGATATTCATAAAAATTTACCTTTTAAATCACTAAATACAGTGTATATATTTGCATGAAATTGATTTTCTGACAATTCTTTTTGTGTTAGAAAGCCATATTTATAGCCAACTGCTTGGACTTTACTAAAGAATATATCATTCATAAAGTCGGCATCACAAAATGTTTTATCGCATTAAATCAGTTCAAGACCACGACTCAAATCTGCAATAATATCATCAATATCTTCCAGACCAACCGAAACACGGATTAATGATTCAGTAATGCCTGCCTTTAATTTTGCATCATCTGATAACTTACCATGTGTAGTGGTGGCTGGATGAGTAATGGTCGTTTTGACATCACCTAGATTGGCAGTAATTGATAAAATCCTTGTATTATCAATTACTTTCCATGCTTGTTCACGCCCGCCTTCTACCTCAAAAGCCACAATGCCACCAAAGCCAAATTGTTGCTTTTTGATCAATTCATGTCCTTTATGTGTTGATAGGCCTGCATAATAGACTTTTTTGACTTTGCCATGTTGCTGCAACCACTCTGCTAGCTTATGAGCATTACTGCTATGTGCTTGCATACGAATTTTGAGCGTTTCCAAGCCTTTGATAAATATCCAAGCATTGAATGGACTCATTGTCGTACCAAATGTACGTAACACGTTATACGCCCCTTCCAGCAATTCTTGCGAACCGACCACTGCACCGCCCAAAGCACGCCCTTGCCCATCAATATATTTGGTTGCAGAATAAACTACGAGGTCTGCACCTAGCTGTAGAGGTCTTTGTAAAATTGGGGTACATAGGCTGTTATCTATCGCAAGCAAAGCACCCTTTGCGTGTGCAATCTCAGATAACGCACGAATATCAACGACTTCAGTAAGTGGATTTGACGGATTTTCTAAAAATAATAATTTGGTATTGTCTTGCATTGCATCTTGCCAAGCCTGCAAGTCTGTTAAATCAACAAAAGTGACACCAATATCAAATTTGACGATATTTTTTTCAAACAATGCAACGGTTGTACCAAACATTGAGCGAGAGCAAACAATATGATCACCTGCTTTCAGATAACCCAGTAATACAGACGCAATCGCTGCCATACCTGAGCTTGCAGCGACTGCACGCTCAGCACCTTCCATCTTGGCTAAACGCTCTTCAAATGCCGATACAGTAGGATTAGTATAACGAGAATAAATATTACCCTTGACCTCACCCGAAAACTTGGCAGCAGCCTCAGCAGCATTGGCATATACAAAAGAAGATGTGAGATAGATTGATTCACTGTGCTCACCTTCAAAACTGCGGTGATGTCCTGTACGTAATGCAAGAGTTGCCACGTCATAGTCTTCTGAACTTAAGTCACTCTTATCATATGAATGCTCAATCATTTATTTCTCCCAAGATTTATACGGCATGGTGTTTTTACCATGTGGATTAGAAAATATCAGCGTCATAGTATAGCTGATTTTTATTATTTTTACCCTAATATCAGATAATTTTTAATGAGTTTTTATCATTAAGGTCATGATTTGATTTATGATTCCTTATTATATGTGCTTAATATGAATGAATATTACACTTTAGCAACCAAAAAGGAGGAATTATCAGATGTTTTTTGAAAAAATCTGTTACAATCTAAGCAACAAAAGAATTGTTTATCTACGCACGACACATTACCTGTCGTTCGGCTAACATAATTAATTCTTCAGCAGATGCTTATTTTTGGAGAACCACATGAAAATCATCATGAAAAGTGCGATGAAAGTTGTCGTATCGGTCGTCATGTTGTCAGGTATTGGCACTGCCTATGCAAACGACTGTGCGAGCTTACAGTCACAAAAAAATCTTATTTTAGCTTCTAGTGGCTATTGTTTTAACGATGCAAGCTTGCAAGCACAATATGGTCAAGACTGTCATACTAAACGTCCTAAGTTCGACAGTGACGCAGTACGTGACCGTTTCAATACTATTGAGAACCAACTCAAGACCATGAACTGCCCAAAGATTGACTAATTTTTATTACTTATCATTCCAAAAAGCCAGATTCGTTTGGCTTTTTTTATTTCTTCATAAGAATAATCAAATAATTCACTTTACAAAAAAATCATTTTTACATTATTCTAAATTTACTAAATTTTTAATTTAAGGATTTGTATGATGTCAAATTATGACGACAACAATATTTTTGCCAAAATCTTGCGTGGCGAAATTCCAGCAATCAAAGTGTATGAAGATGAAAAAACCTTAGCATTTATGGACATTATGCCCCAAGCAAAAGGGCATACGTTGGTTATTCCTAAAGCCAAAGCTGTAACGCTATTAGATTTGCCAGCTGATGATGCAAGCTATACTATTCAGATCGTACAAAAAGTTGCACAGGCAATCAAACAAGCCCTAGAAGTTGAAGGTATCGTGTTAATGCAATTGTCTGGAGAGGCAGCAGGACAAACTGTACCACACGTTCATTTTCATCTCATTCCGAGTTCTGTACATGACTTAGGAAAGCACAGCAGTAAAATGGGTGATATGACAGAAATTCAAGCCATCAGTGAGCAAATCAAAGCACATATTCGCTGATACTTCTGGACGAAATAAAAAAAGGCGATACTTGATCGCCTTTTTTTAATACAAAATTCTAATTCAAATTTAGGTTAAGCAAATACCGATGATCGCTTGCTTACCTTGCCATTTGAATGGAATAATGTAAGAACGTTGATCTTTTGGTAAGTAGCTATTATTTGGGATGCCATCAACAACGATTGGCGTAGAAATAATAAAGCTTGAACCAAACTCAGCACGCGCGTTACCCGATACTGTGTTAGCAATTTCACCTAACAAATCTTTCAAAATGCTGATAGATGTATCAGGTTCATGCATCACTTCTAACATTGAACGTAACATCGCATTTGGTGCGCTTACGTATACACAGCCCTCTTTAGGACCAGTGATGGTAATAATGCCGCTGAAATCAAAAGCAACTGGCGATTTATTATCCAAAATATAAGGGGTATCAATATCAGTCAATTCTGTACCGATTTGCTTAAAAAAAGCCATCACCGAATTGATAAAGACATTGAGCTTTTCAGCTTCCATAATTCTCTCTTACAATCATCAAATATCGTTCAAATAATTTAATACGATAAAACCAAAATCAGCATAGTTTTTATCATTACTATTCACAAAAACTATCTGATCCAAAATCTAACCTTGCAAATAAATCGCCAGTTCGCCAGTTTGTTCCTGCCAAGTGATCGGAATGATAAACAAGCGTTCACTCTTAGGTAGAATAACACTTTCTGGCGAACCTTTAAAGACTAATGGTACAGAAATGTGAAATTCAGCACCAAATTCAGTGCGTGCATTACCTGAAATGGTGTTTGCAATTTCACCAACCAAGTCTGCGAAGTTGCTTTCTGTCTGCTCTGATTCACCTATACTCTCTAGGATCTGTCGTAGAAGCTGCGTGGTGGCAGTGAAATACACTACCCCACGTTGCGCACCAGATACCCCGATTACACCAGTAAAGTCTAAGACTTTTGGCATAGTATTTTCTAAGATATATGGTGTTTCTACTTCAAGCTCTTCATGACCAAACTGTTTAAAGTAATGTTTGACAATATCAACAAAAACTTGTACTTGTTGCTCTTTCATGAATCGCTCCCTAATCGGTAATGAGTTCGTTCAGTGCTTCAACTAATTCTTCTTCAGAGAAAGGCTTACACAAGAAACCACTCGCACCAAGAGACAAAGCTTCAATACCGGTTGCTTTATCTGACAATGCTGAAATCACCAAGATACGTACGTTTGGCTCTAATGCAACGATTTTTTCGATACATTCTAAGCCATCCATATATGGCATAGTTAAGTCCATAGTGATCACGTGAGGACGAAACTTTTCAAATTTCTCTAGTGCATCTAATCCGTTTACTGCGGTCGCAACAATTTCAAAAGTACGCGCATCATATGCACGCTGGATGCGATTTCGAATAATATTCGAATCATCAACAATCATCATTTTATGCATAATCTATATCCTATTTATACACTGATCGGAAGTCGAATAACAAAACGAGTAAATTTACCTTCTTCGCTCTGAACGTTGACTGCGCCTTGATGTTCTTCAACACGTGCCTTGATGATGTCTAAGCCAACACCACGACCTGCATCTTCATCAACATTGTCTTTTGTGCTAAATCCTGAATCAAATAGATGCATAACAAGCTGTTCTTCAGTCATGGCGTCAACTGCTGCTTGATCAAATTTTTGACTAGAAACAAGTTTTTCACGGATGCTATCAAATTTGATACCTTGACCATCATCTTCAATGATTAAATGCAACTGATTGCTTACAAGCTCTTGTGCTAGGATAATTGTTCCTTTCGCATTTTTGCCATTTGCAACACGTACAATATGTTTTTCAACACCATGTACCACTGCATTTTTTAACAATTGCATTTTGATTTCTTTTACAGCACTATCTAAATGTGCAGGCAACGAAACATCTGCATAGCTAGACGTATCTAAATTCACACGCTTGCCTTGACGTTCAGCAACGTCCTGAACAAACTGTACAAAGTAATTGACTTCTTTGTTTTCAGACTCATTTACAGCTGTAGTAGCTTCAGCAGGTGTACTTTCCACATTTGCTACAGGTGCAACGCTTTCTACTTGTACACTAGATGTTGCAGTGACTGGTTTATTTTGTGCATTTGCCACATCACCTGAGAACGCAGCACCAATACGCTGACCTAAGCTCTCGATCATGTTAGAAAGGTTCAATAAACCATCTAATTGAACTGTTAATGGTAAGAAGTCGTTACCTGTTAACTTAGGCTGATTGCGTAAGCCGCTTAGCGTAGTTTCAGCATCGCTTGCCAAAGCAGTGAAGCTTTGTAATTTCAATGCAGATGACTCACCTTTCAAGCTGTGCATTTCACGATAAATCGCATTAATTTTTGCTTCGAGTTCACCTTGTGTACTACCAGGATTACGAAGAATATCGTTCATTTTGTTGATATATTGCTTACTGTTACTAATAAAGCTTTGGATCAAACCTGGCTCTACGTTCAAGACAGTCGTTAACATATCAATCTGCATTTCGTTTTGTGCACGTTCTTTTTCAAGACGTTGCTCTAAGCGTACTGCGTCAGATACATCACTTACGTTGACCAAAATACGTGCGATATCTTTATTTTCATATACACGAGAGAATTTAAAGTCCAAATAGCGACTAGCACTTGTTCCTGAAGTGTCACGTACCATGACTTTTTTCAGTGGGTTCAAATCTTCTACAAGTTTTTCTTTTACACGTGGATTATACAACTGATCGACGAACTGACGAGTCGTATTCAAATCATGATCTGATACACGACCACGCAAAACGTTTGTTAAGTTTTCACCAGCCAAACGATCTGCACCTACAATTTTAGCCAAAGCACGTGAGAATTGGTTACCAATTTTCAAGTCTTTGTCCAAAAGGAACAAACCTGTACTTACGTTTTCCATGATCTCTTCGGTTTCACGACGTGCTGCATCAGCTTGTGCATCAGACTCACGTAAACGACGTACAAAGAAGAATACGAATACAACGAAGTAACCCAAGATAATTGCTACCCCTAAGATCTGCACCAAACGGATAGTATTCGCAACAGATTGTGCGTCTTTAAAGACTTCCTGCGTCAAACTAGACATTGCATCGTTCATCAGCAAACTTGATGTTTTAGCTTGTTCAGATGCCAAGAATAGATCGTTTTGTGAGTCATGTTGGATATCTACAGCACCTTTTAAATACGTATCAATACGTGGTGCTAGTGCATCCCATTGTTTTTGTGCTTCGTCTAAATCTTTTTGTGCTTCACTATTATTCAAAGCTGATAGAGAATAAGTCGTGCCTGCTGCATCGGTAATTTGACCACCATTTTTCATGGCATTCAAAAGCTGTGGCGTCGTTTTGCTGTTTTCTGTTAGACGTGCAATAACGACTTTTTGGTGAGGAGAGTTTGGATCTTCACCATAAGTGTTTTGCAAGTCAAATAAGTCTTTAATTACTGCCTGTGCGTTGTTTGCTGTGTGGTTGGCAGTGTTAATCAAAAGCGTGTTTCGTTCCAAGGTACGAGACGCAATAAAAGTAAATACCAATAATGCAAGGATCAAAAGTAAGAATACACTAATCGAAAGAATCAAATTTCGATAGCGCTGATTTGCAGCATTTGTGGTTGGTGCGGTTTTTTGCATATTTCTCATCCAATCATTGTTTGACTCAGATCACTGCGGTGCTTAGTCTATTGGCGACGGTTTTTTTCAAGCTGTGCATTCTATTCTAGATTATCAGATAATATCACAGTCGTTAGCTGTACCTTTTTAAGATATTTTAACAGGAATATTAACAGTATAACTACATAGAACGGACGCAACAGCACGAAAGCGGTTGTATCATAAAAGTCGAATAAAATGTTTTCGGACTTTCGGTTGGTTCATGTACTACGACATTAACATAAAATTACAAGTAATAGCAAATCATATATAAAACCATACATTCATGTTTAAGTGATCTTGCATAATTTAGGGTGTGTTGACATACAAAGAAAATCAGTTATTCTGATTATATGAATAGACTAACACTTACTGATGCCCAATGG
>NZ_JBHFHK010000002.1:0-72184 GCF_041928215.1 Hubeiibacter jixunmingi
TTGAGAATGAAATTAGTGGCAGGATTTATAAATTGGCAAGTTAATCGCTAAATTTACATTTTCGAAAGAGGTCTAATATACTTATGCTAAAGATATTTATATTTGCCAGCTGCTATTTTGGCTTTAGTTTACTATTCCTAAAAAATAAGCAAAAAGCAATCTGATCAACGCTGGTTGCAAGTTTGTTATTTATTGGCTTAAGCTTTTATTTTAACTGATTTTTTAGAACAATTGAATCAAGGTGATTTATGAAAATATTACTAATGGCTATTGCAATTTTATCTCTAACCGCTTGTGCAACTCAAAGCGGTTCTGTACCAGCGTATGCGAATGCTCAAACAAAAATGGAGTGTTCTATGATGGCAGCAGGTAGTACATCAGTAAGCATGGCTACAGGTGTTAATGCTGCCAACAACCCAAAATACGGTGCCGTTGAAAATCAAATTCACAGCGTACAAGCATCGCATTGTCGCTAATTTGACGCAAATAGCTGAAATTGAACAAATAAATCACCACAACTCGGGTGATTTATTTGTTCATATTTGGATTAGTGTGCGTGTTTGATACACATTTTTGCATAAGGCACGGCTTCTAGGCGTTTAGGCTCGATTTCTTCGCCACAGGTTTCGCAATGACCAAACTCTTCACTATCGATTTTCATCAAAGCATGATTGACTAGAGCTAAGTTTTCGACTGCCTCTTGCGATAGAGTCATACGAATTTCGTTATGCGATGCGACCAATGCTTGATCATCCCAGTCGTTACTGGCATCATCATCTTGTGGATGGCGAATATGGTCATTAATCTCGTTCAAACGTTGGTTATACTCTGCTTGTAATGCCAACAGACTTTGTTTGGCTTGGGCTTTATCAATCATTACTGTACTCCACTAAAAAAAGTTATCATTTTCAATATGATAAATAAATTATCATACTCCAAAATCCTTCTTTTTCAATTTCATTATGATACAGTTATAGAACAATAGCAAGCCAAAAAAATGTATTTTCAATCTATATTTTTTTGGCTTTTTTTCGTCCTGCTTGCCAGCTTACACCAATCGATGCAACCATAATACAACCGATGGCAATACATTGTATCCATGATAAATATTCTCGTAATAATAGCATACCCATCAGGGTCGCTACTGCAGGCGACAAGCTGGTCAGCGTACCATAATGTAGCTTGCTTAATGATTTTAGGGCATATAAATCCAAAATATACGGAATCGCCGTAGCAAGAACCGCCAAGCCCAAAGCATGCCTCCAATATTGGGTATTGAGTACATGCTCGGCATTATTCCACAGCCCAATCGGAAAAAATATCATCGTTGCCAGTAACAGACCTAAGCTTAGACCGTGCAAGCCTAAATTTTGCTGTACGATACGTTGCCCAAAATAAATATAAATCCCCCAGCACAGCCCTGCACTCAAAGCAAAACATACCCCTAACCAAGAAATATGATGTTCAGCTGACCACGGCATCAAAAATACAATACCCACAATCGCACACAGCACCCATATCGCATCTTTACGCTGCTGGATAGACAGCATTGCCACGCCCAAAGGCCCGATGAACTCTAAACCTACCGCAACCCCTTGTGGTAAGCGATGCAAAGCATGATAAAACGTCAGATTCATCATACCCAGTGCCAATCCATAGCAAAATACATCTCGCCATACAATACTGCCACGCTGTGCAAAGATTCGCCATGAACGTAAAAAAATCACAATCAAAATCGTGGCAAATAGCAATCTTAATGCAGTAATCGATGTCGGGTCTAACTGCACAAAAAGATATTTGGCAAATGATGCACTGGCTTGATAAGACAGCATTGCACCGAGCATACACAGCATTGCGACTTGTTGTGATGGTGTTTTCATGGTTATATTTCTGTTTAATAAAAATGTTAAAAGTTAAGTCGCTTGTTCACTACGTACTTTGGCACGATGCGTGGTATAAGTACAACCAATCGAAGCAATGACCAACACCAAAATCGCCAAAGACTGTGTCCATAACAATTTTTCTTGTAAAAAAATCAAACCTGATAATGCCGCAAAAGCAGGTTCGGTACTACACAAAATACCGAACAATAATGGCGATAAACTTTTTAAAGCCACAATATCCAAGGCAAAAGGAATCGCACTCGCTAATGCTCCCAGTGCCACAAATAAAGCCAAGAAATGCCAATTCAATAATTCTGTTGGAATACCATGCCATAATGCCACAGGCAACACACAACAAAATGCTACTGCCATACCCAAAGTCACAGTATGCATATTGGATACGCCTGTAGGATTTTTACCGACAATCATATAAATCCCCCAACACGTCCCTGCACCCAAAGCAAAGAACACGCCCCATGGATCTAAACCATGTTGTAATTGGTGTAATTCACCTTGTGGAAATAATAAAATCAAGCCAAGTACCGCACAAATCACCCAGACGATATCAATCTTTTGTCGTGCATGAAATAACGCCACCGACAAAGGACCAATAAATTCTAGTGATACCGCAATCCCCAAAGGCAAACGCTTGATTGCCAAATAAAACATTAAATTCATGCCTGCGATTGATGCACCATACATTAAAATCGCACGCCAACGTACCTTTGACCAATCAATTTGCCACGCCCTAAATACCAATGCCAAAAGCAACGCACCAAAGCACAATCGCATCAATGATACGGTGAATTCTGGAAAATGAGCGAATAGTGTTTTTGCCAATGAGCTGCTGCTCTGCATACTGACCACAGATAAAAAGATAAAAATCACTGCCTGTGTGGTACTGACTGTCTTTGTTTGACTTGTATTCGTCATTGATTTTTATCCCCAATCAACTGCTTTTTAAGGCGAAAAGCATAGCATAAATCTATTGATAAGATAGGAATTTTCGTTAAAAATAATCTACAATTTTACAACTGTTACTTAACAGTGCTTTTGGTTATAGTATTACATCTTTTTTTTACTTTTATGATCTAGATATGAATCGCCCTGCAAATAAATCTAAACGCAAAAAAATAATTATCGCTATTGTTGTTTTATTAATCAGCATCTCAGCAGCCGCTTACTGGTATTACAGCTCAACAAAACAGGATAAGACACAGTATATGACTGCACCAGTCACACAGAGCAACATTGAAGATAGTGTAATTGCTGGTGGTACAGTACAAGCACTTGAAATGGTCGATGTCGGTGCACAAGCTACGGGTCAAGTACAACGACTTTATGTACAACTTGGACAAAAAGTCAAAAAAGGCGACTTGATTGCTGAAATTCATGCTACGCAACAACGCAATACCTTAAAAGACGAAGAGACCAATTATCAAAGCTTACTCGCTCAACATGACACGCGTAAAAGCCATCTTGAACAAGCACGCACTGAATTAGCCAGTCAAAAAATTGCCTATGACGGTGGTGTTTTGCCAAAATTAGAATATCAAAAATTTCAAAATGCCGTCACTACAGCCGAAAATGAGCTCAAAGCCAGTAGCTTACAATTACAACAAGCACGACTAAAAATCGATACTGCAAAAACAAACTTGGGTTATGCACGTATCACCGCACCGATTGACGGCGTGGTCGTATCGGTCGTGACCAAACAGGGACAAACCATTAATGCTTTGCAATCTACACCGACCATCGTTCGCTTAGCACAAATTGACACCGTTCAAATCAAGGCCAAATTCTCCGAAGCTGATGTACCAAAACTCAAATTGGGTATGCCTGCTCATTTCACTATTTTGGGCCTACCAAATAAACAATTTGATGCGGTATTAGACAGTTTAGAACTTTCTCCAAATAGCGGCGGCGACGGCAATACGGGTGCAGTATATTATGCAGGGCTGTTAAACGTTGCCAACCCTGAGCACGAATTATTTATCGGTATGACTGCCAATGTCACGGTAATGATCAATCAACAAAAAAATGTCTTATCCATTCCGACCACGGCTTTGGGTGAAGAAAGTGGTGATGGTGTATATAAAGTGCGTGTCTTGACTGAAAAAGATGGCAAGCAAATCCCCGAAGAACGTGAAGTGAAAATCGGCTTAAATAATCGGGTCAATGCTCAAGTGTTATCAGGCTTAAAAGCAGGTGAACAAGTCATCGTGTCGGAATCTGATGGGCAAGTTAAACCGTTGGATGGGGAAGGGTTGTAGATGAATACTATCAAACAAGCTTATTTAGACCATATCCACACGCAGGATAAAGCCGAATTTCATCGTCAGCTTTTTGCAAAAATTTGGCAAGATACCGACGATTTGCCGACACTTTATGCTCAACTCAGTGATTTAAAAGCGTGTTTTGATAGTTTTCGCCCTTTGTCTGCCAATCAAGTTAAGCATATTGCAGGGGTATTTGACCTTGAATATACTTATGAAAGTAACCGTATCGAAGGCAATACGCTGACCTTAAGCGAAACCAATTTGGTGATTAACAAAGGCATGATGCTCAACGGCAAATCCATGCAAGAGCATTTGGAAGCCATCAATCATCAAGAAGCCATTGGCTATATCAAAGACATGACAAGTCAGTCGATAGTGTTTGATAAGCGGTGTTTGATGGATATTCATAGTCTGATTTTGCATGGTATAGACCGTGACAATGCGGGCAAATATCGTCTTGAAGATGTTTATATTTACGGAAGTCAGAGCGTATTGCCGAGTTTTTTACATGTGCCAAATTTGATGGACAGTTATTTTGATTTTTACCAACAAAATCAAAACACGATGCACCCTGTCGAGCTTGCCAGTGAGATGCACGAGCGATTGGTCAGCATTCATCCTTTTGTTGATGGCAATGGTCGCACGGCTCGTTTGGTGATGAATTTATTGTTATTAAAAGCAGGTTATCCGATTACGATTATCAAAAGTGATGATAGGCTTGCTTATTATGATAGTTTGGAAAAAATTCAAACAGGACAAGATGCGGATAAACATGATTTTAAAGTATTTATCGCCCAAAATGTCAAAATATGGTTACTGAAATATTTGGATATGATTGCGGTAGATATGAATCCAGAACGGCAAAATATGGGGGAGTATTTTTATCAAAAAATCCAACCCTATTTATCCACAAAATAGCACCTGATTGTATACGGAGCAAAACAATGACACAAGTTAAGCAAAATCATCTCAGCGGTATTGTTGGTGGTACATGGGTATGCGTGCCAGATGCACCTTACTGGAAGCCAATTCAAGATATTCAAATTGGCGATATGGTATGGGCTTATCCCGAAAATGGCATTGGTGAGGCAGTGCCTAAACGGGTAACCAATACGTTCAAATATGAAAATAAAGAAATCTGGTATCTTGGCTTATCTTCTTTTGAAGATGGGTTGGGCTATATCGGTATGAATATGGCAGTGACACCAAACCATCCGTTTATGGTATATGGCTTTACAGATGATGTGACCGAAGTGGGTGAATTGGCCAATCCAACCATTTATCAAGAGCCACGTTGGACCAGAGTGGATCAACTCAGAGTGGGTGACCTAGTCAAAAGTGCCTTAAATGGTAGATATTATACAGTCATTGCAGTTAAGCCTTTCTATAAAACATTTAACGAAAAACTTGCTTATTTACAAGGCGGTAAACAAATGGTGGGCTGGCAAGGAGCTGAGATGGGTTATAGAGTTTTTCCTAATAAGGTAGATTTTTATGGTCAAATTGCGATAATAGATGAGGAAGAGTGGGCAAACAGTCTTATAGAACCATTAGAGCCAGAGCATAGCCCCGCATATCCTTATTATGACCGTCAGGGCTATACGGGTGCGGAAGCATCAGGCATTGCTTACCCACTCTATACCACAGATGTGTATAATATTGAGGTTGAAGACTATCACACCTATTGTGTAGGTGGTCCTGGCATTATCGTACATAACCAAAACTGTGGTAAATCCGTTGCTACACGGACTGTCCTATGATGCAATCTCAAGCCATGCCTTTGCTTAAACTTCAAGATATCAGCAAATCTTTTAGCTTTGGCGAGAACCAACTGCAAGTTTTGCAAGACATCAATCTTGAGATTTTTGCAGGGGAAATGGTCGCCATCATCGGGCAATCAGGCTCGGGCAAATCAACCTTGATGAATATCATGGCGTGCCTTGATACACCGACATTGGGCGATTATTTGATTGATGGCAAATCCACTTTGGGCATGGATAGCGACGAATTGGCAAGCTTAAGACGGGATAAATTCGGCTTTATTTTCCAACGTTATCAATTACTTACTGCATTAAATACCAGTGAAAATGTAGCCGTACCAGCCGTGTATGCAGGTACAAGCAAAGCCAAACGTGAACAAAAAGCCCGAGAATTACTCGCCAAACTGGGATTATCGGAACGTAGCGAGCATTTCCCGACCCAACTTTCGGGCGGTCAGCAACAGCGTGTTTCTATCGCTCGGGCGTTAATCAATGGTGGTTCGGTGATTTTTGCTGATGAACCGACAGGGGCATTGGACAGCCAAAGTAGTCGTGATGTGATGGCGATTTTGACCGAACTCAATCGTGAAGGACATACCATTATATTGGTCACGCACGACCCAAAAATTGCCAGCTCAGCCAAACGCGTGATTGAAATCAGTGACGGTAAAATTATTGCCGATCAACAAAATGAATTACTGGACAGAGAAAATCATAACAACCAAAACTCAACTCAACACATTGATTTAAGTGAAAGTTCATCTGAAAAAAAGCCATCTCAAAATGATTTATTCAAAACGCTATCTAGTCTGAAAGAAGCCTTTGTCATGGCAATTCTTACCATGACCATGAACAAAATGCGAACGCTTTTGACCATGCTCGGTATCATTATCGGTATTGCATCAGTGGTACTTATCGTGGCATTGGGCAATGGCTCAAAACAAAAAGTGCTGCAAGATATTAATAGCATTGGTGCACCGACGTTATCCATTTCCGCAGGCAGTAGTGATGGGAATCGGCAGGAAAATGCCGTGGACAGCCTGACACTTGATGATATGTATGCCTTAGAGCAACAGCCTTTCGTAGCAGGTGCATCGCCTGATTTGTCTAGTAATATGACTGCACAAGTTGGCAATATTGAGCGTACAGCACAGGTAGATGGTGTAAATATTTTCCATCATCGCTTACAAAATGTTTCTTTTATCGCAGGTGGAATGTTTACTCAAGCAGATTTGCAAAATCTCACACAAAATGTAGTCATCAGCGAACGCACACAACAGACTTTATTTCCAAAATCATCAGCAATTGGACAAATTATTTTTTTGAATGGTATACCATGTCGGGTTATTGGTGTATTCAAATATAGTGGCTATGAAGCCAATTATGATCGTGGTTTGCGTGTGTGGATGCCTTATAGTACTTTTCAAGCACGCTTTGCAGGGCAGTCACCACATCTCTCAGGTTTAACAGTGATGCTCAAACAAGGGCAGTCATCGAGCCTAGCCGTGGAAAGTGTCACGCAAATTCTTACCGTACGACACGGCAAAAAAGACTTCACGATTTTTAATAGTGATAGCTTAACCAAAACCATAGAAAAAACCGCCCAATCTTTAACGCTATTGGTCTCCGCAATTGCGGTGATTTCGCTGTTGGTCGGTGGTATTGGTGTGATGAATATCATGTTGGTATCGGTCACCGAGCGTACCAGTGAAATCGGTGTACGGATGGCGGTCGGAGCGAGATATATTGACATTGTGCAACAGTTTTTGATTGAAGCAATGGTAGTATGTTGTATCGGTGGAGTAATTGGGGTATTGATGGCGTTTGGATTTGGAGCATTATTGCAAGCCTTCAACATACCCATGATGTTTTCGGCAACATCGATTGTTGGGGCGGTGGTATGTGCCAGTTTGATTGGTTTGATTTTTGGTTTTATGCCTGCCCATCGTGCAGCAAAAATGAATCCAATTGATGCATTAAATAAAGTTTAATTTTGAAAACAAAATGATTCTTGAATTAGAATTACTTAAAACATTAAAGGCTAAGCTGAGTTGTACTACGCCACAGGCAATCAGTTTAGCCAGTCTAAATCTATTGATAATGGTATACGTTACACCATTCTAGTTTAGCTAACTATTTTTTATAGTGAGATTGTCTCAGTCTTGAATATGAAATGTCTTGCTAATTTTGCATAGAGCCTATACTATTTAACAAATTTTTTAATATCTAGGGAAAGTATGAATATTCAACGTATTGTTATTTTATTGGCTATTTTTGGTGCATTATATTATGGTTATCCTAAATATTAAGACAAAAAACTAGCCGAACAAATTCGTACCGAACTAAAAAAGCCATTTAGTCAATCCGAATTTATGGGTGCGGCACCACCAGAGGTCGCTGCCCAATTAGATGCCAGTATGGATAACAAATATCCAGTACTTAATTTCGATGTACGATTCAAGCAAATAAAAAAATCTGACTTTACGGAAGATATGATTGGGCAAATGAAAACAGATAGCTTTGTCGGTGCGTGTGAGGGTTTTTATAAAAATGCTGGTAAGCGAGACGAATATTCCCGAAAAATGCTAGCAAAAATCGTCAAAGAGGACCAAGTAAAAATCCATTATCTTGTTAAAGATAGTATAGGACAGGTGATTTTTGAAGACACTAATTCTATCAGCAATTGCTTTGATTTCGAGAAGTTTGAATTCGGAAATATTCCTTATCGCATAAAGATTAATTGATGTGAGTTCTAGATAAGTTAAAGCATAATTATTTGATTTTGTAGAAGAATTTAATTCGCATGTAGGGTGCGTATTACGCACCTTACGTTTTGAAAATACGCTGATAAGAAAACCGCGTGTCTTGATAAACTAGAACTAACTATGATAAGTCTTTCTAAAACGCTGTGGGCGTAGTTTTTGCCATAGACTATATGGAACTGGTGAACTTTCGCCAAGCATTTCTGCCAATAACACTTCTACACAAAGTGGTGCAAATAAGAAGCCTTTTGAACCTAAACCCGTGAGTGCATAAATTTCACCTTGAGCCACTTTACCCACAATCGGGAAGTAATCTGCAGTTTGCGTACGAATTGATGCTCTACCCTGCCATTGCTCAATATCAGGCAATTGTTCAGTAAGCTTTGGCAAAGCTTGTTGTACCAAATCAAAGTTATGTTGATGATCAGCGAACAGTACATCATCATCATCACGATTAGGGTGGAACGACGCACCAAGCACCAATTGATGATCATTCACTTGCGTTAAATAGCCACTATAACTATATGCATGCTTTTGCTCTATCAAACGTACATCACACCAACTTACCTGCCCACGTATGGCTTTGAGTGGCGGAAAAGGTGATACCAAATCGGCTGTTTGCTTGGCAGTACAAAGAATGATTTTATCGTAAGTCAATTGTTCATTGTGATTCAAAATCACCTTACCATCTTGTAATGTTGTGATATTTTCAACATCCAATTGATGATAATCAATCAACGGATGAGCTAAGATTTCTTCTGCCAACATTTTCGGTTCAACGCCACCAGCTTGAGTTAGATTCAGCTGTGGAAAAGTGCTGTTCCATTGTGGATAAATATTTTCATCTGATAATAAATCTTGTGGATATTGCTGAATATAATCAAGCTCATTTTCAGCTTTGAGCTGTAATTGTTGTACAGTCAGCGAGCGAAAAGCTGTAAATTGACGATAATGTCGAACTGCATATTGCCAACTGTTCAGCATTAAATGTTCACTGCTTTGCTCAATCGGACAAAGTTTTGGGTTAAGCAACGCCAAAGGATTGCCCGATGCACCCGAGACAGGTGCATTTTTATCAAATATTTCAACATGATAGCCACGTTGAGCCAAACCCCAAGCACAGCTCAACCCTGCAATGCCTGCGCCAATAATGGCGATTTTTAAATCTTTTCGTTCGTGCTGAGCTTGTCGAAGCACAGGATTTTGGTAAGCTGAACTATTTTTATCTTGATTTAAATCAATATCTTGTGGTTTATCTTGCCAAACCGCTTTAAGCATTTCTCGTTTATGCCCAAAGCCTTTTGGTCTGCTAATCTGGATACCGTATTGTGCCAAACCACGTTTTACCACACCTGCCACAGTAAATGACGCAAAAGTCGTTCCTACGGCTGATAAACGAATAATATGCTTGAGAATATTATCTTGCCAAAAATCAGCATTACATGATGGTGCAAAACCATCTAAAAACCATGCATCCACAGGGTGATTTGTATAAATTTTGGGGAAAATATCCACTGCATCACCCAGCCATAAATCTAGGCTGATGCGTTCTTTGGCAAAATGAATGCGATGACAGCCTGCGATCGGTAGTGGATAGCATTCAATCAATTGTGCTGATAAATCCGCCAATTCCGTCCACACCGCCAAAGCACGTTTTAAATCATCAATATGTAAAGGATATTTTTCTACAGTAATAAAATGCAAATGGCTATGATTATTCGGGCGGACTTGTTGCCATAATTGCCACAGTGCGAGGAAGTTTAAACCTGTGCCAAAGCCTGTTTCACCTATACTAAAATATTCAAAATCATCAAGTTGGCTTAGGCGTTCAGCCAAATCATTACCATTTAAAAATACATGTCGTGTTTCAAGCAATCCATTGGCTTTGGAAAAATACACATCACCAAACTGTTTAGAAATGGGAATATCTACACCATCAACGTGTTGCCATTCTAACTCTGCGGTGTCAATTTTTTGTATATTTTGCATGGTGTTGCCTGATTTTAATGGTCGTACTAATATTTATTCTTGGCCGTGGTACACTTGGGCTTCACGACCAATAAATCATCAATATATCGTCTTAGAAACGACGACGTTGATTGCGTGTAAAAATAAACATGCCGATCAAAAAGCCAACCAATCCACCCACCGCAATGGTTACTGCACCATAGATAAACATTTGCGAGCTACGTTCACTTTGTAAAACCTGGATTTGCACACCCAAATTATCATTTTTAAGCTGCAACGCTTGGTTTTGACTTAAAGCAAGCTGATTGGCTTGTTCTAGTGCAGTCAAGCGTTGTTGTTGTGCATCAAGCTCTTGTTTGTGTTTTGCAATCAGCTGTGCATTACTTAGAACAGGTGCTTTAGCATTGGCATCATGCGGATTCACTGGTACATTCTGTATAAGTGGTGGATTGGCTGAAGGTGCTACTGCGACTGGAGCTGTTGCTGTAGGTGTTGCCGCTGATACGGGTGTCGATGCTGTTTCCGCCCAAGCATGACCCATAAACCATGCACTCATCAGCAAGATACTCATGACTTTTTTGGCATGTGACATATCAACTTACCTGCGGAAAGACTTGAATAAATGGCTTTGCTGTCACACTTTGGTAAACACCTGCCAAAATATACGGCTCTTGCTCTAGCCACTCATCCAAAGCGTGTTGATCGGCAAAGTCTGCTACAATCAGACTGCCATAGAATCCTTTACTGGTATCATTGGCATCTAATGGCATCGGCCCTGCCAAAACCAATCGCCCTGCATCATTTAAGGTATTCAGACGTTCGATATGCTTTGGACGAGCTGCCAAACGTTTTTCTAATACATTTGGATAATCTACGCATTGGATCATAAATAAAGGCATGACTTACTCCCTATCTAAATCAAGATTTAAGATGAAATATCTTTTTTAAAGTATTTACGTACGCTAAACAGCATCAACCCTAAATAACTTAAGCTAAATATAATATCACCAAATGCAGTAAATTCACCCCAGTATTTACCACCTGCTATCACAAAACCAAACAAAATATGCAAAATTGCTAAGATAAGAAACTGTCCGCACCATGCCAAATTCAGCTTGTGCCAGCCTTTTTCATCCATTGATAATAGTGGATCGAACATTTTACGGATAACAGGCTGTTTGTCTTTGGTGAAATAGGCTGAAAATAAAAAAGCACTACCAACCCCAGCATTAATAATTACTGCTTTGAGTTTGATATAGGTTACATCGCTCAATGCCAAAGTAATGCCACCGAAAATGATTGAGCTAATCACAATAAACCACTGCATTTTTTCCAATTTAAATTTTTGGAAAATAAATAAGCAGCCATATACCACGAGCGTTGCAATCAATAACGCTGCGGTTGCCACCAAAATATGGTTTTGATCTGTATTCCCTGCACTACCGATAGTTTGTAAAATCGGATGTTGATTATCTTTAGGGTCTGTAGTTTTATAAAAATAAAAAAAGATAATGATCGGTAGATAATCAAGTAAGGTTTTCATGTTACAGTAGTCAGCCTAGAATCGAGCAAGAGCGTATCATACACCATGTTGGGTATCGACTTACATATGCATAGTCATTTTTCTGATGGGGAATTGTCACCGCAACAATTGGTGGCAATGGCACAACAGCGAAATATCACCATGATGGCATTGACCGACCATGATAGCATAGATGGTAATGTGATTGCTGAAAATTATGCACAGCAAGCAGGCATCCGCTTTATTGATGGCGTGGAAATCTCTGCGGTTTGGTCACGCCCAAGCACTAAAAAAAGCCATAGCGTGCATATCGTGGCGTTAAATATGCAAAATCTTGCCCCGATGCAACAGCTTTTGGCACAACAACAGCAATTGCGTGGCGAGCGAGCCAGATTGATTTGTGAAAAATTACAAAAAATCATTGTGCATGATATTTTGCCCGATGTGCGTGCCTTGGTCGATGGACATGATGACCGCATCACTCGTTCGCATATCGCCAAAGTATTACTGGATAAAAAAATCGTCAGTCGCCAACAGCAAGCCTTTGACCAATATCTCAAAGAAGGCAAACGAGCCTATGTGCCATTTATGGGTGTCACGATGGCAGATGCGATAGATATTATTCATCAATCAAATGGTTTTGCGGTACTGGCTCACCCGACCAAATACGATTTATCGGCGACCAATATTCGCTATATGGTGGAATTATTTGCCCAAAATGGCGGTGATGCCATTGAACTGCCCCCAGCCCAAGAAAATCCCAATACCCGAAAAATGATTGATGATTTGATTGCAAAATATCAGCTCAAAGTATCAGTAGGTAGTGATTTTCATGGTTCGCATATGCAGTGGTTGAGTATGGGCAATGTGGCAAAATTAAAAGATGGTCAGGTGGGTATTTGGCATAGTTTTCTTTAATTTCAATATCTTGGGTGTGATATGTTACTGTCTTTGTTATCCATTGCGATAGGTGCGACTTTAGGGGCGTGGTTACGTTGGGGCATTGGTCTTAAGCTTAATCCTATTTTGACAAATTATCCGCTTGGTACGCTCAGTGTGAATTTATTGGGTGGCTTCATCATTGGTTTTGCAATGGCGTATTTTCAGCAAAATATTCAACAAACACAGCTTAAATTATTGGTGATGACGGGATTTTGTGGTGGATTAACCACATTTTCGACCTTTTCCGTGGAAATTTGGGCATTGATAGATAATCAACAATTGTTTGGAGCGATAATGTTGGTAATTTTGCATGTAGTAGGTTCGCTATTATTTACTGCATTGGGGATTTTTATTTATCGGTCTTTGTTTTTAAATTGATTAAAAAATAATTGAATTTTTATTTATTTCAAATCCACTTTAACTCCCATAATAACTGCCATCATCTTGTCGCCATAATACTGGTGGGGCAACAACATAAAAATATAAATTTACGTCATCATCATGTCTATGAGAAGCATTTTTCGGAAAACCATCTTTTAAATATTGCAATATCGTTTGATTATCAGTTTGCCACAAACCTACTTTATCTGAGTATTCTTCTAAAGGTGGATAATCAAATTTAATAATTTCTTTATCTAGTGCTTCTTCTACCAATACAAAAAACAATGCCTTTTGCTCGTCAAAAGAAATATCGGGATAATAACCTGATATATTTTCAAATAATGCTGAAAGCCATAAATTTTTAGCACTTTCATACATATCTTGCTTAATTTCATCTGATAAATTTATCATTTCTTACTCTATAAACGTCTATGGATTGAATGATTTTTTTAAATTAAATCGTTTGGTTGCGGTAATTCAAAAGGTGGATGATAAGATAATGCGACTAATTTAATTTCATTTTCCAATCGCATATAGTGCAAAATATATTCACTCACTTGGTCGCCATATGAACTGTTTTCATAATGTGGAATGCCTATATGATAATGCCATAAATGATATTTTTGAGCATAACTGACTTTATCACGCCAATTAGGGTCATCGGTGGGTACTTCATGTGATGCTTTATTACGACCAGTCAAACCATCAAAGCCGTATTGCTCTATATGTTGGATAAAAGAAAAAATTTTTTCTCTATCGTTTTTTTTGGAAAATGAACAATTTTACTCGCAAAGCTTCGACTAAAATTAACTTTCATGCAAAATTATCCTTTAACCAAGCGTCAAAACTGGCAAAATCTTTTTTTGCTGACACAGGCATTTCCACAAACCCACTTTCAACCGCTTGTTTTATTTCATCTAAATCGAAATTAAACGCACGTTCTTTTTGAAAATGTTGTTCCAAAATTTGCGTAGTCGCTTGCTGTACACTTACGCCTTGTAGTTCAGCTTGACGCACGACCAATTGTTCAATATGCGGTGGTAAATTAATAATCATCATTTACTCCTTTTTAATATCCCAAACAGTATAGCACAAATTTTACTCCATAAATGGAAAAAAGCACAGCCCGAAGACCATGCTTTTTATCACCAATTATTTGAATAAAATCAATTAGTAATCAAAACTAAAATGTTCCGTAGCCAAATCAGTCAAACCACTTGATGGATTGACCAAAGCTTCGGCATGACCTTCTGCACGTGGTAATAAACGCTCAAAATAGAAGTTTGCCACTTTCATTTTGGCTTTATAGAATGCGATTTCTTCCGCACCATCACCACTACCAATTTTTTCAGATGCGACCGCAGCTTGTTGAGCCCAGAAATACGCCATCATCGCATAACCCGAATACATCATATAATCTACAGATGCACTCGATACGATTTCACGGTCTTTGCGTGCAGACAATACGATACGTGTAGTTAAAATACCCCATTGTGTACAGATTTTGGTTAAATCCCACACAAAACGACGCATATATTTGTTTTTGGCTTGCTGACCACAGAATCTTAAGATTTCCGCAGTATAATTCGCGATTACCTTACCACGTGAACCAAGCAAGATTTTACGACCCAATAAGTCTAATGCTTGTACGCCCGTTGTCCCTTCATAAAGCGTTGCAATACGTGCATCACGCACGATTTGTTCCATGCCCCACTCTTTGATATAACCATGACCGCCATAGATTTGCACGCCCAAGTTTGCCGCTTCACAGCCCAACTCCGTCAAGAAACCTTTTAAAATCGGTGTATAAAAACCTAAACGGTCTTCATATTCATCAAATTTAGCCTTGTCGCCTTGTTCCAAAGCATCATTCATATGATCCGCCAACAATGACGCATAATAAATCATCGAACGACCGCCTTCAGCGATGGCTTTTTGCGTCAACAACATACGGCGGACATCAGCGTGGTGAATGATGGCATCCGCGGGTTTGTTTGGATCTTTTGCACCTGATACCGCACGCATAGACATACGTTCTTTGGCATAAGGCAATGCACCTTGGAATGACAATTCAGCATGTGCTACACCTTGTACTGCCGTACCAAGACGAGCTGTATTCATAAAGGTAAACATGGCGTGTAAACCACGGTTGGCTTCACCAATCAAAAAGCCTGTCGCTTCTTCAAAATTTAATACCGCTGTAGCTGACGCACGGATACCCATTTTGTGTTCAATTGAACCACAATGCACCGCATTACGCTCACCGATTTCACCATTCTCAGCTGGTAAGAATTTTGGCACGATAAATAATGAAATGCCTTTAGTCCCTGCTGGCGCATCTGGCAAACGAGCCAATACGATATGCACGATATTATCGACCAGATCATGCTCACCTGCAGAGATAAAAATCTTTGTCCCTGTGATTTTATACGTACCATCAGCTTGTGGCTCAGCACGGGTTTTCATTTGACCCAAATCTGTACCGCATTGTGGCTCAGTCAAACACATGGTACCCGACCAAGTCCCTTCGACCAATTTTGGCATATAGGTATCTTTTTGCTCAGCTGTACCAAATTGCATGATGGTATTCATACAACCCATGCTCAAGCCTGGATACATGGTAAATGCCCAGTTTGCAGTACTCATCATCTCGGCTTTGATCATGTTCAAAGACATTGGTAAACCTTGACCACCATATTGCTCAGGGTATGACAAGCCTTGCCAACCGCCTTGTACGAATTGGTCATAAGCTTCTTTAAAGCCTTTTGGCGTGGTCACTTCGCCATTGTTAAAATGACAGCCTTCTTCATCGCCTGATTGATAAAGCGGTGCAATCACATTTTCGCAATAATCCGCAGCACCTTCTAAGATCATGTCGATAGTGTCTTTATCGACCAAATCACCGTTTTTTAGAGTTTTGTAGTGGCTTGGATAATCAAATACTTCGTTCATCAAGAAACGAATGTCACGTAGGGGGGCTTTAAATGTTGGCATTGTATCTATCCTTTTTTGAGTGGACAATCATTGATAATCGCTAGTATTCACACTTTTTGCAAAGAAAGCATTGATAATTTTGCAAAGAAATGTTGTCATTTTGGCAAATCAAATTTTATCAAATGATTACAATAGGCTGATATTTATAAAAAATCAGCCAATTTCGGACGTACGCCATGCCATAAATAAAAGGCTTCAATTGCTTGCCCGACCAACATTGAATAGCCATCAGCATATTTTATCCCACGCTGTTCAGCTTGTTGTAAAAAGGTAGACGGCTTGCCATATGCCATTTCATAAGCAAAATCAAAAGTTAAACTTTCGGGCAATTGCAAGGCGTCACCGCTTAAACTGGCAGATGTGGCGTTAATGATCATATCAAAATGTTCTGTTAATTCATTGAGTTGTTCTAAGCTTAAGGCATGAAGTTGCGTATTTGGCGTATGTGTTTGTAAATCGCTTACCAATTGTTCGGCACGGCTTAAAGTACGGTTAGCAATGCTGATTTGTGTCACGCCTGCTTGAGCCAAAGGATAAATCACGCCACGGGTTGCACCGCCTGCACCAAGGATTAAAATTTTTGCCCCTGTTAAATTTTGATTTTCATTTTTAAGGGCATCGACCAAGCCTTGACCATCGGTATTATCGCCATGCAATTCGCCATTTTTGAGATATAACGTATTAATCGCTTGGGCAATTTGTCCACGTGGGCTGATACTTTTGCACAAGGAAAAAGCTTGCTCCTTACACGGTACAGTGACATTCATGCCTTTGCCCCCTTGTGCAAAAAAATCCTGTACAACTTGGGCAAAGTCATCAGGTTCTGCCAAGATTTTTTGATAATTTAAATCAATCTGACACGCTTTGCCAAAGGCGTGGTGCAATTCAGGCGAACGAGAATGGGCAATCGGATTGCCAATCACGGCAAATTGTAAAGTCATGCGATTTACTCAATATGTTTTTGATAAATTAAATAAAAAATGTGATTTTGGCAAGTATCAACAATTTCTTATTTTCAAACTTATTTTTATTATTCGACAATTCTGCTGATGTGTCATTATTTTCAAAGAAATTTCAAGGCTAGCTTCACACTATCACCTTTAATGAAATAGTATTCAAATCAGCCTATCGATAGAACAATAGGCTGATTTTTTAGACGACTTAGAAGTTACTTCGCCCGCCCTGTACTTAACCCTGCTTTACCATTGGCAATCAATACCTGAGCCAAGACTTGCCATGCCGTGAGCTTGGCATTTGGCTTTTTACCACGTCCCATCAAGCCCATTTGCATCATATACCATTCCATTTCTAACACCGAACCAAACATCTTATCGACACGTTGTACACCAGTTTTGATTGGCGGTGTCTGTAAGGTTTGATATTTTCCTTGAGCGATTTGATTTGGTAAATCAGGCATAATTGCCAATGGGCGAGCAATACCGATAAAGTCCAATTCACCGCTATCTAAGGCATCTTTCATCGCTGATTCAGAACGGAAACCACCTGTCACAATCAAAGGCACATCACTCACCGCACGTACTTTTTTGGCATAATCCAAAAAGAATGCTTCACGCTTTTTGGTACTGTCTTTTGCTTGCATCATCGCTGGACTTTCATAATTTCCGCCTGATACTTCGATAAAATCAATGCCCAATTCAGACATTTTAGCGATCACTTGCACTGAGTCATTTTCATCAAAACCGCCTTTTTGGAAATCCGCAGAATTAAGCTTTAAACCAACCAAAAATTGCTTTGATACTTTGGCTTTAATCGCTTGAAAAATTTCTACCAAAAAACGCATACGGTTTTCTAGACTTCCACCCCACTGATCTTCACGACGATTATGATGTGGCGATAAAAATTGACTAATCAAATAACCATGTGCCCCATGAATCTGTACACCGCTAAAACCTGCTTGTTCAGCCAGCTCAGCAGTGGTAGCAAAGTCTTGAATAATTTGTAAAATTTCTGGTTCAGTCAATGCACGTGGCGGATTCATAAAGCTATCCATGCCTTTGAGTGGCACAGCACTTGGCGAAACAGGCTCTTTATTGACTGATTTCGGTGATTGTTTGCCTGCATGGTTAATTTGCATAATCAGTAGCGTATCATTTTGCGTGCCTGCAATCGCCCATGCCTTTGCCATAGCCAAATCAGACGGCTCAAGCACTACGTCTTTTGGTGAGCCTTTGCCTTGTTTTGACACCATGACATTACCAGTCAAAAGCACGCCTGTACCGCCTTTCGCCCACGTATCATACAGCTTAATCAACTCGCCCGAAATACGGTTACGTTGCCCGAGCTGTTCTTCCATGGCTGATTTGAAAAAACGATTTTTGGCAACTGTGCCATTTTTAAAAGTAAAGGTATTAAATAACATACGATGTTCCTATGAAATAAAAGTTAGTGAGATAACAGATTTTGGATTGCGGTAATATCTAGAATATGGTTGCCTTGCTGAAGACGCTGTTCGGCAATTCGCATGGCTTGGGCTAAATCTTGAGTTGGTAAAGGGCGATGTTTTTTCAGCATTTTAAAACGTCCCAATACGCTTAAGGCTTTTTCTGCCACTTGCTCACCCAAACGATTCGTATCAGGACGACTCAACATCGATGGTCGTAAAATAATACAACGCTCAAAATTTAACGCTTGTACGGATTGTTCCAATTCGCCTTTGATACGTGAATAAAAAAATGGTGACTGCGGATCAGCCATCATCGCAGAAACCAAAACATAACTGGCAACAGCATTTTGTTTGGCAATACGAGCAAAATTGTATTGATAATCATAATCGACTTTTCGCTGTGCATCTTTTGAGCCTGCATCTTTGAGTGTTGTACCCAAACATGAAAACAGTACGTCGCCCTGTACCAAATCTTGCCAACTCGCCACATTGTCAAAATCAATAATATGTTGAGTTAATTTGGCGTGTTGAATCGGTAGATTTTTACGCACAAAGACAATCACTTGCGAAAAATGATCGTCATTCAGCAATTGCTCTAACAATGGCTTACCTGTTGCACCACTTGCACCGATAATTAGGGCGGTTTTGTCATTCATATTTTCACCTTTTATTCATTTAAATACCTAAGACATAGATACCATGACTATTTTCCATCGCCAAATTATTTTCCAAAAATTCAATAATATGGCTTAGCCATTTCTGTCTATAATATTTATGTTCTTCATTCAAAAGATAAGTTAATTCATTCATAATCTCTTCTGCATCTTTACGACTGTGAGAATGAAAACCATAATGATAATATATCATTTGCTCAGTAGAATAATTGTGTAATAAACAATTATTTTTAAATATATGTTCAATTTCAAAAAAAAAAGATGATTCCTTAATTAAAATAGAATTACTATAATTTATTTTTTCAAGATTGCGATCAAGATCATGCTGATCAAAGCGTGAAACAAGTTGAATATACAATCCACCTTTTAGCCGATCTATTTTTCTGATATAAAAATTAGATTTTTTAGTCATTTGATTTACCTAATTTCATTAACTCAATTCACTCTAATTTACTGATTGTGAGTTTGGACAATGAATGGCAAATTGCTGTGCCAATAATTGCAATTTTTCTGTCGCATCGTGCATGGCAATGCTATAAAAGCGTTCTTTGCCGATTTGTTCTACACTCACCGTTTGGGCTTGTAGCATGATTTTGAGATGATGCGACACCGCAGGGCGTGACAGGTGCAAATGTTCAGTCAATTGATTGACATTCATTCGCCCACGCTCAAGCAATAATTGCAAAATCAAATGACGATTTTCATCAGACAACACCACAAATAATGGAATATTGTCTTTGAGTAGTTGCATGGTTGCTTTGGGCATAATTCTACCAAAATTGGTTTATATGTTTAAAAACATAAACCTATTTTGGATAAAAGAATTTGTACTGTCAAGTTTACTTTCAATCAATTTTTAACATAAACCATCAAACATCAGAGCTATCAGAGCTATCAGAGCTATCAGAGCTATCAGAGCTATCAGAGCTATATTTATCATAGACCACGAGAATCAAGATAAATAACATAAACCCGATTAAGCTAAATTTTGTGACCATCACCAAAGCATCATAATTGGTGATTGCCATCACGATAACAAATACCATAAAAACAATGAAAAATATGCGAATATAATTTGATAAAAACTCAATCAGTCTATTCATGGATTACCCTATCATTTTCAGTATTTTTCAATTTTTGATGAAGATTAAATATCACAAAACATCGCTATCATAAATTGCAAAAATCAGCATAAAAATCATTAATAGCAATAATCCTATCAACCCAATTAACGTAGCAATTTTAATATTAAACAGAGCAACAATGAATATGAATACTGTAAAAGTAATGAAATAAACACAGTATTCTTGTAATAAAAATTTGCTGAGCTGATAAAAATATTTCACCTAAATATCCAAGTCAATCATTAAATTAAAACACATATTCTCGATTCATATTTGCAACTAATTTCAATTAATACTTTAAAAAAAGACATCTATTGAATTTAATACATTCTGTTACTTTGCCATTTTTGAATGCATCGCTGACAAGCGATACTGCTTACGTTGTTCTGCTTCTTGATAGCGTTGATGTGCAATTTCATCTTCTAGCACCAATGCAGGCACAGCCTTAGGCACACGATTTTCATCCATCGCCACCATAGTAAAATAACAACTATTGGTATGACGTACCGTTCGGGTTTGAATATTTTCAGCTTCGACTCGAATGCCCACTTCCATCGATGTATTACCGACATGATTCACCCGAGCCAAAAAGGTTACTAGCTCACCGACATGGATTGGCTCTTTAAACGTCACCTGATCAACCGAAAGGGTAACCACATACGTTCCTGAATAACGACTAGCACAGGCATAAGCCACTTCATCCAATAGTTTCAGAATCGTACCACCGTGTACATTTCCTGAAAAATTTGCCATATCAGGCGTCATCAAGACCGTCATGACCACATCAGTGATTGGTGCAACATGACAAAAAGGTTGCGACTGTGACATGCGGATACTGCCAAAATTAAAATTGATTATAACGTGTTATAGTTTAAAAACTAAATTATTCTGATGACTATAGATTCAAGCTAAAAATACGTGAGTTCGGCATAACGCTAAATGTATTTTTTTGATTTTATGTAAATTTTTTAATTCAAATGTAGGGTGCGTCTTACGCACCTTTCAGAAAACGGCATTGAAATGGTGCGTCTTGCGAAACAATGTTTCTCACACCCTACTTCTTTAAAATCATATAATTGCAACAAAAACATACCTTTTTAAACCGAACTCACGTTAAAAATACAATCTCAAACATTTTAAAATCAAAAATCAGCCCGAAGACTGATTTTTGATTTATCGATAATGACGCAAATTAGAAACGTTCTACAAATTCCGCATAAGCATTAATAAAGCCTTTTAAAGTATTTTGTGCTGCTTCAGAAACTAATTCGCCTTGCTCATTAAACGCACCTGCAAAAATACCGCCAATATTGGCTGCAAATGGCAACACTGGCATATTAATATGGTTTGCTGATGCAAGCACACGTAAAGCATCTGTTGAGCGTGCGCTACCACTGGCGTTGACGCTCATCAAGCCCAATGGTTTACCAATCCATTTACTCTCACCTGATGGACGAGATACCACGTCGATGGCATTTTTGATCATGGCAGACATACCGCCGTTATGCTCAGGACTTACCCAAATGACTGCGTCTGCCTTTTCTACTGCTTCACGCACACGAGTATATTGTGGAATGTCTTGGCTATCCAAATCACGGTCATACAAAGGCAAATCACCAATTTCAATGACGTTCAATTGTAAAGATGCTGGTGCGATCTTCTGTAAATGCTTAACCGCCAAATGGTTAAATGATGTTTTGCTGGCAGAACCAATCAATACAGCGATTTGTTTAGACATAATATTTCTCACAAATAGGATTATTTGCAATGATTCTAGCAGTTTTTAGTCTAATAAAACCGCAGTTTTTACAACCTTCGTATGTTTTTTTGCAATCATAGTCATTCAAAAAATGAATCATCCACCTAAGGCTTGTTTGATTACAATCCACGCATAGTATTGATTATATTGATTTTCCCAAAAGGATATTTCAGATTGGCGGTAGCTTTCTTGGGCATCGACCACATCTTTATACGCAACCATACCGGCTTTATATCTTATATTCATATAGTCGAGCTGTTTTTTGGCTTGAGTTTGTGATTGACGCAATAATTGTTCTGCTTTTTGACTAGTTTGATAGTGAGATAATTTTACTTCGACATCTGCCAATGCTTTATATAAAGCATCATAATAATTTAATACCGCTTGCTCGCGATTTAGTTCAGCGGTTTGCAAAGTACGATCGATGTCTTTTTTGTTGATACTAGGTAGATTTAATGCCAAGCCCCAGTTTAAAACAGGAACTTTTAACAAATCGATCAATTGGTTGCTCGATGCCCCTGCCCCAGCAGTCAGTACTATATTTGGATATAGACTTTTTTTGCTTAATTCGGGTTGAGCCAAAGCGGATTGCAAACGCGAACTTGCCGCTTGCATATCAGGACGATTGGCAATGACATCAGCAGGCAAAGCCACTGGAATGGCAGGTAAGTTTTTTGCATTGAATTGGCTATCGACTAATTCTGTCGGCAATTCACTGACGCTACGATTAAGCAATATTGCTAGATTATTCAAAGCTTCATTTTTTTGTTGTAATAAATTTAATCGTTGCTGCTGATGTTGATTAATACTTTGTTCAATGCTCAGCATATCTGCTGGGGCGGATAGACCTGCCTTAAGTCGCACTTGCATGAATTTACGTTGCTGTGCATGGTAATTTTCGGTCTCTTTATTATACGCAAGTCTTTGATTAATATGGCTTAATGCCAAATAATTGCGGACAGCAGTTGCGGTCAGATTCATATACACCGCTTGCCGATCTGCTATGGTGGCATCCTTTTCCCAACTTGCCATATCACGTTGTAATTTGAGTTTTCCCCATAAGTCCAATTCCCAATTTGCCCCAAGATTGAGATTAAATTGACTGTTTTGGCTACTTTCGCCAGTTTTCAGTTGATAAGTACCGCCACGATTAGCACCTCCGGTGAGTGATGGATGAGGAAAACGGCTATCTTTTTCTTTTTCAAGGTTTTGTAAGGCTTTTTGCAAGGTAATGGTCGCTGTCGCCAATTCACTATTACGTGCCAACACGTTCTCAACATAGGCATTTAATCGAGAATCGTCAAACTGTGTCCACCACTTTGCTTGGCAGTAATGTTCTAAAGTCGCTTGGCATAATGCCGTAGGTTGTGCTGTATTTGTGGTGTTGTGATTTTGAAAATGCTGGGGAATTTGGTAAGTGATATTGGCATTCGGTCGTTGTGGTAAATGACTTTGGCAAGCGGATAATACACTGGCAATAAATAGCACATTGAATAATCTTGATTTTTTTTGATGTATATTTAACATTTTTTCTACCAGTAAAATAAGGCTACAGCTCTAAAGTTTAAAATATTTTTTCATGCTTTTAAATACGCAAATATGCAAATCATTGCTGACTTGCATATGATGTTTAATTTTACATCAAAATTAACGTACTCTACAGCCTTTAAACTCAATCACGTTGTCAGGACCAGTGATCATCATGCTACTACGACGTGCATTACGTTTGGTGATAGCATCTGCTGATAAAATGTAGCTATTTTCTTCACCAAAAACCGTCATATTACCACCAGAATCACCTAGATTGATTGGCATAGTACGTGTTTTACCGTTTACATTTGCCATCGCATAAGTTGGCAAACCTTGCTTGTTAAAACCATAAGTTACACGAACTTTTTTGCCATTTTGGCAGCTGTAGTTTACCGCCTGTTTAGACGTTGTGCTTGCAAAAGCTTCTTTTACGTCGCCCGCTGCAAGACCTTGTGCCATTGTTGCTGTTGCAGTCATCGCAAGTATTGCGACAGGGATCATTTTAAATAATGTTTTCATGAGAGTACTCCTTCACATGAATTGTTGCTACGGTCAGAACAGGGATATAATGTTTATTTTTATCACATATAGCCATATTCTACAATATCAAAAGTTAACGTGCTTTACATGCTTTATATACGATCTCGTTCGCCTGATCGGTGATCATCATGCTACTGCGACGCACATTTTTGCTTGTGATTGCACTTGCTGATAAGGTAAAGCTATCTTCCTCACCGAAAGAACTCATTGCACCGCCTGACATACCTAGGTTGATCGGCATAGTGCGTGATGCACCATTGATGTCTGCTTCTGCATAGGTCGGTAGACCTTGTTCATTAAAGCCGTATGTTACTGCAATACGCTTGCCACCTTGGCAGCTATAGTTTACGGTCTTTGTATCTACTGTACTTGAAAATGACTCTTGTACATCCGTATCAGTCAAACTATCTGCCATTGCAGATGTTGCAGACATGGCAATAAATAATGCTGGAATAAGTTTCATGAATGCTTTCATGGGATTCTCTCAGAGAAGTAAAATTTAGATATTAGCCTAAAGTCGAATATCTTTAGCTAATGTGCGAATAATATGCCTATTATATAAGCTGCTCTACACGACAAATGTAACAATTTATGTAATATTTTTTGCTAGAATTCGGTTTTAGATACACCCAGATTACAAATGCCGATAAAACTTATCGAATATATAGATAGTATAATGATTTGTAAATGTAATAATAATTACACATCTATATTTTTGATTCTAATCTACTGTATAATAAAAAAGACGCCTATTAAAGCGTCTTTTTGTCACCTCTCGATCTTATTTCAAAATTTGCACGCCGGTCGCAGCTTGTAAAGCATCAAAATCAACACCATCAGCCAATTCAACCAATTTTAAGCCATCTTTGGTCACATCTAAAACCGCCAAGTCAGTAATGATACGATGTACGACTTTTTTGCCCGTCAGTGGTAATTCACATTCAGGCTTGATTTTGAATGCACCACCTTTGGCAGTGTGTTCCATCAATACAATCACACGTTGCACGCCTGCCACCAAATCCATTGCACCACCCATGCCTTTGACCATTTTTCCTGGAATCATCCAGTTGGCAAGGTCGCCTTGTTCAGAGACTTCCATTGCACCCAAAATTGCCAAATTCACTTTGCCACCACGAATCATGGCAAAAGATTGTGAGCTACTAAATAAACTTGCACCACTGGTCATGGTCACAGTTTGTTTACCAGCATTAATCAAGTCTGCATCAAGCTCGTCTTCAGTTGGAAAAGCACCGATACCGAGCAAACCATTTTCAGATTGCAACATTACATTTACGCCTTCAGGAATATAATTGGCAACCAAGGTCGGCAAACCAATACCCAAATTGACATAAAAACCGTCTTGTAATTCTTGTACGGCACGTTGTGCCATCTGTTCACGTGTCCAAGCCATCATCTTATCCTTGTTTCAGTGTACGTTGTTCAATGCGTTTTTCAGGATTGGCATTCACAATAATGCGATGCACATAAATGCCTGGTAAATGGATTTGATCTGGATCTAAAGTACCTGTTTCCACCAATTCCTCGACTTCAACGATGGTCACACGCCCTGCGGTTGCTACATCGGGATTGAAGTTACGCGCAGTTTTACGGAAAATGAGATTACCTGCTTTATCGGCTTTCCACGCTTTGACCAATGCCACATCAGCAGTCAATGAACGCTCAAGCACATATTCTTCGCCATCAAATTCACGGATTTCTTTGCCTTCAGCGACTTTGGTGCCGACACCTGTCTTAGTGAAAAAAGCTGGAATACCTGCCCCACCTGCACGGAATTTTTCTGCGAGTGTGCCTTGTGGGGTCAATTCGACTTCAAGCTCGCCTGATAAAAATTGGCGTTCAAATTCTTTATTTTCACCCACATAAGATGAAATCATTTTTTTGATTTGACGCGTTTCTAATAATAAGCCCAAGCCAAAACCATCTACACCAGCATTATTACTGATACACGTTAAATCTTTGACACCGCTATCACGCAAAGCGGCGATTAATGCTTCTGGAATACCACACAAGCCAAAGCCACCTACTGCAAGCGTTTGACCATCTGCAATCACGCCATCTAAAGCGGCAGTTGCATTCGGATAAAGTTTGTTCATATAAGTTCCTTTATTAAACTGCGTCAATTTGATTTTCGGGTGCTGCGGCTTGGAATGCAGGGAGTTTTGTACATTCCGCATCGATGCGTACAATGGTTGGGTAAGCACTTAAATCACAATTAAAACGACGTGCGTTATACACTTGTGGAACCAAACACGCATCAGCCAAGCTTGGCATATCACCATGACAGAAGCGACCTGTTTCAGGTGATTGTAATAATTGCTCTAAGGCAGCAAAGCTTTCATGAATCCAATGTTTGTACCACTGGTTTTTTGCGTCGTCATCTACCTTGAAATTATTTTGCAAATACTGCAAAACACGCAAATTGTTTAATGGATGCGTATCACAAGCAATCAGCTGAGCGATCGCACGAACTCTGGCACGCCCAACAGCATCTTGTGGCAATAATGGTGTTTCTGAATATGTTTCATCCAAATACTCCATGATTGCCAAAGACTGAGTAATTATCTGCCCTTGATCATCAAGACTAGGTACCAATTTTTGTGGATTAATCGCAGTATAAGCAGGCAGTTTCTGCTCGCCCCCTTGATTGACCAAATGAACTGGTATAGTTTCATAAGATAGTTGTTTTAGATTTAACGCAATACGCACGCGATAGGCTGCTGAACTGCGAAAATAAGAATAGAGTTTCATGGTCATATCACATGCTTATCATGTTTTGGAGAAGTGAAGTATGCTTTAAACACATCCATATTTGGACAAATGATTTAAAACATACCTCACTTACTATCTATATCCAACGACAGTCAATAATAAAATCAATACTTTGTATTTACACGATTGATGATGGTACCAAAGATATTGTTACCCTCTTTGTCCAACATCTCCACTTCCACAACATCACCGTGTTGCATAAACTCAGTCTGTGGCTTGCCTGTTTCGATGGTTTCGTACATACGTACTTCTGCCAAACAACAATACCCTACACCACCGTGCTCAACCGATGAACCCCACAAGTTACCTTGTTTGTTTGATACTGTACCTGAGCCGATCATTGTTCCTGCACAGACATCACGGGTTTTGGTGACATGAGCCACCAATTGACCAAAGTCAAAAGTCATGTCTTGACCAGCGTTTGGACAACCAAATAATTTGTCATTCAACGTCACACGCAAAGGTAAATGCACTTTGCTGTCTTGCCAAGCATCGCCTAACTCGTCTGGTGTCACTGCAACTGGACTAAATGCACTGGCAGGTTTACTTTGGAAGAAACCAAAACCTTTTGCCAATTCAGCAGGGATCAGATTACGCAAAGAGACGTCATTCACCAACATGATCAAACGAATCGCTTTCGCCGCTTCTTCTGGTGTTGCACCTTGTTTTAAGTCATCACTCACCACAACCACTTCTGCCTCGAAGTCAATGCCCCATTCTGGACGAGCCAAAACTTCATCACGAGGACCAATAAAGCTGTCTGAGCCACCTTGATACATCAATGGATCGTCATAGAATGATTCAGGTACTTCTGAATTACGTGCCTTACGTACCAATTCAACGTGATTGAGATAAGCAGAACCATCCGCCCATTGATATGAACGTGGCAATGGAGAATGACATTTTTCAGGGTCAAATGCGTCGCCTTTGCTTGGGTTGGCATTTAAGTCATCATATACTGCTTTGAGCTGTGGCTCAGCAGTTGCCCAATCATCTAAGGCATTTTGTAAAGTTAAAATGTCAGGTAGTACATAGCGTGTTAAATCACGACTGACTACAGCTAAACGACCATCACGACTGCCTTGTTTTAGTGTTGCTAATTTCATTTCTACTATCCTTTATCACATGTGTTTTGAGGTATCTCAGTGAGATGTAAAGTATAAACACCTCACTAAGATCATATCAGGTTAAGATATTATCTGGTTAATTTTTCAACTCAACAACCAATTCAGGTGGCTCGGTACCATCATGTACCCAACGTGCGTGCTGTGGTGCTTTTTTGGTTTCTGCCCATTCATTGAGCATATCCCATTTTACACTATCCAATGCACGTGCCATTCTATCAGTGGTTACATCATAAGCAAATTCAAGACGATGACCATTTGGATCAAAGCAATAAATAGAATGGAATAAAGTATGATTAGTTGGACCAATCACATCAATCCCTTGCGAGATAAGGCGTTCTTTTAGTTGAAGTAATGCTTCCATACTTTCCACTCTCATCGCCAAATGCTGTGTCCACAATGGCGTATTTTCATCACGCCCCATGGCTGGTCGAGTAGGCAGTTCAAAGAATGCCAAAATATTATCATTACCCATGTCTAGGAAAATATGCATATACGGATCATCTTCACCTGTAGATGGCACTTTGTCTTCAGCGATCGCCAAAACAAACTTCATATCAAGATGTTTTTGATACCATTCAACGGTCTCTTTAGCATCTTTACAACGGTAAGCGACATGATGTACGCCTTGTGTGAGTGTAGTCATAAGCTTTACGCTCCTAAAATCACCCCAAAGGGTATGGTAAGTAAATGATGTGGTCTAACTAAGACAGCTAATTTGCCTTAGCCAACCCCATAGATTTTTGAATAAATAAGAACACAACAATAACGATAGACGGAATGGCAACGATATAGAACAATTGCTGCAAATCATGCGGTGTTGGTGCTGCACCACCTGCCTGTGAAGTCAATAACCAACCGCCTAGTGTTGGCCCAATCACAGAACCAATACGCCCGATACCCAAGCTCCAACCTACACCGGTTGTGCGATACTCAGTTGGATAATAGTTGGCAGCCATGGCATTAATTGCAGGTTGTCCACCAATCACTGCAAAACCGATAATGAAGATAAGTACAAAGAACATTGGCAAAGAACTCACCACATTACCCAATATCGCAATGGTTGCCGCTGCAACAACAAAGCACGGAACTAAAATCTTATGGAAACCCTGTTTATCGATCAGCCGTCCCATGATAATCGTACCGACAGTACCACCGAACTGTAAGGTTGCCCCGAGCAAAATTGCTTTTTCCATCGGAATGCTGGTTAATTTTGCCAAAGTCGGCATCCAGCTTGAGAGAAAATACAAAGCAATCATATTCATCAAGCTGATCACCCAGATGGTGATGGTGAATTTATGACGTCCTTTTTCGAATAATGCTTTGACTGGCATACCACCTTGTGGCTTAGTCACTTGAAACTGTGCTGGCAATGTCTCGCTTGGATAAAACTGGGTCAGTGTTTGGCGTACTTTTGGATCATCTGGATTGCGTAATGCTTGGTATTGTAAAGACTCAGGCATATACTTATACATAACGATTAACAATAAAGCAGGCAGAATACCACCAACAATAAATACTGAATGCCAACCCCATCTTGGAATCATAAATGCAGCGATAAAACCACCTAGCATCGCACCAACAGTAAAACCGCAGGCAATAAACATCATCACCGAGATGCGTTGTTTTTTAGGGGTAATTTCACCGCACAATGCCATGGCATTCGGCATAATCGCACCCAAACCCAAACCAGTGATAAAACGCAAGGCAATCAGTTGCTCAACATTTTGTACAAAAGCGGTCACAAGCATACATACTGCAAAAAATAATGTTGCCCAAAGAAGAATCGGACGACGACCAAATTTGTCAGAGAAATAACTAAATACCAATGAGCCAACCAACAAGCCAAATAAGCCCGAGCCGAATACATGTCCAAGCTCACCTTTGTCAATTTGCCAATCTTGCAAAATAGCTGGTGCAGCATAACTTACCGATTGCACATCAAAACCATCAAGCACCATCAAAATGCCACAGATAATCAGAATCATATATTGACGTTTTCCGAGTGGACGCTCGTCAATAATGTCAGTAAGATGAGGTTTGCTCATACATGTCTCCTTGGCTGCCGAATAGTTGCCCAAACATAAAAAATGTATCAAAATAAATACATCAGCGAGTGAATCTCTATCGAATCACTATCCATGTTGAAAAAAATACCAAATAACGGTGTTTTTCTATCATACATAGCTTATAATTTGTAAGACAATCAGTTTTTTACAATCTATTTATTGGATAAACTCATGAATATTACTTTACGTCAGTTGAGAGCTTTTGTTGCTGTTGCCGATAGTGGCAGCTTCACGCGTGCCGCAGAAAACTTGCATCTCAGCCAATCTGCACTAAGTGGTTTAATCAAAGAATTAGAACAAAATCTAGATGTAAAGCTGTTTGATCGCACAACTCGACAGTTATGCTTGTCGGCAGGCGGCGTACATTTATTACCTCAAGCACGTCGTATTCTGATGGAAACGCAAGCCTTGGCAAGCGAGTTACATCATTTGACCAACCATCAACAAGGTAAAGTACGTTTGGCTGTGTCACAACAACTGGCTGCGTCTGCCATGCCTGCGATATTGGCTGCCTTTGCAAAGCAATATCCTGATATTTATATTAATTTGATTGATTGCAATGTAGAGCAAGTCTTGCAACGTGTACAAAACAATGAAGCCGACTTCGGTATTGGCCCAGAACGTCCTTATGGTAATGATGTCGATTCAGATTTATTATTCACTTCACCATTCTATTTGGTTATGCCACAAAATCATCCTTTGAGTCAAAAAAACATTGTGACTTGGCAAGATTTACGTCAATCACCGCTAATCACGCTGACAGGCTCTTTTACCGATCATTTGGCTGCTGATTTACCTGAACAAGATGCTGAATATTTGATGCATTCTGCTTATCGTGTCAATTTTTTATCTACTGCTTTGGGCATGGCTAAAGTCGGTCTAGGACTGACCTTTTGTTTGCCTTATGCTGCTGAATGGGTGCAACAGCACGGCTTGGTGATGCGTCCACTGGAGCAACCTAAAGTATCTCGCTGTTTTTATATTTATCAGCAAAGACACCGCTCTCTTTCTCCAGCAGCCACAACCCTCAAAGCATTTTTAAAAGGTGAAGAAGCACAGCGTTATTTCAATCAAATCTCGTTTTGATTTACCCAACACTTTTTCATTGGTAAAAAAGATAAAACTGAGCAGTATTTTTGATTTTACAGCATATCATTCGTTGCTATGATAGCTGTAATATCACCACAGCATTGAATGATTAAACGCTACATTTTAAGGAAAAAACATATGTCTCAAGATATCGTTATTGTTGCCGCCAAACGTACTGCTGTCGGTAGTTTTTTAGGTGGTTTATCGTCATTACGTGCACCCGAACTCGGTGCGGCAGTGATTAAAGCATTGCTAGCAGAAACAGGCGTACCAGCCGAGCAAATCAGTGAAGTGATTTTGGGTAATGTTCTCACGACTGGCGTAGGACAAAACCCCGCACGTCAAGCTGCTATTTTGGCTGGTTTACCCGTCGCTGTACCTGCCACAACAGTAAATGTAGTATGTGGCTCAGGTTTGAAATCATTACACTTGGCAGCACAAGCGATTGCTTGTGGTGATGCTGATATCATCATTGCTGGCGGTCAAGAGTCGATGTCACAAAGCCCTCATTTTTTGCATATGCGTACTGGCACAAAAATGGGCAATGCTACACTCACCGATAGCATGGTCTATGATGGACTAACTGATGCTTATGAAGGCTATCATATGGGTATCACTGCTGAAAATATCGCAGAGAAGCTGTCTATTTCTCGTCAAGCCCAAGATGAGTTTGCTTTACAATCACAACAGAAAGCAGCCGATGCACAAGCAGCAGGTTATTTTGAGCAAGAAATTGTTGCAGTGAGCGTACCACAAGGCAAAAAACCACCCGTCATCATGGATAAAGATGAATATATCAAAGCAGATACAACATTAGAAAAACTTGCAGGTTTACGTAGTGCATTTAAAAAAGAAGGCACTGTGACTGCGGGTAATGCATCTGGCATCAATGACGGTGCAGCAGCAGCGATGATGATGCGTGCTGAACAAGCCAAGCAGCTTGGCTTACCTATTCTCGCAACGATTCGTGCGTACGCAAGTACGGGGATTGAACCTAATATCATGGGGTTGGGTCCTGTTGCCGCAATTCAAAAAACCTTAGAAAAAGCCAATTGGCAATTGGATGAAGTCGATTTATTTGAAGCCAATGAAGCCTTTGCCGCACAAGCTTTAGGCGTCACACAAGAACTTGGTTTATCTAGCGAAAAGGTCAATGTGAATGGTGGTGCGATTGCAATTGGTCATCCTATTGGGGCATCAGGTTGTCGTATTCTCGTGACTTTATTACATGAGATGCAACGTCGTGATGTCAAAAAAGGCATTGCCGCATTATGTATCGGTGGTGGTATGGGTGTGGCGATCGCTGTAGAACGTTAAACCATGAATCACAACATCAGTTATCACTGATAAAAATCATTAAGCAGGCGATTGTCCTGCTTAATTTTTTTTATCTTTTCAATGTGGTTGAGCTTAGCCAAATTATTCTCTTTTTTAATTGGTACTGCTTTTTTGACTTTTATTCATCTCTTTCATTAAACACAGATAATTAGGCTTTTTTAAAATTAAAGCTATGCTAGAATGCTTGGGTAATTAAACTTTGTAAGTGTTATGTGACACCTGTTTAATCAAAAGGACTTAGCGATGTGACTGTATACATCGTGATTAATATTATCATTAGGGGCATTTGCTATGATGAACAAAAAACTGCTTGCGATTTTGGTCGCATCTACAACACTCGTGGGCTTAACTGCATGTCAAAAAGCGGACAACGCAGCAGGTGCAACCGCATCTGGCGGAAAAGCATCTGGCGATGTCATCCGTATTGCGACAGGTAGTCCGTTATCTGGTGGTCAAGCAGCAGCAGGTCAAGATTTTTTAAATGGTGCAAAATTGGCTGCTGATGAGTTAAATGCTCAGGGCGGTATCGATGTTGGCGGTAAAAAATACAAAATCGAAATCGTTGCAGAAGATGATGCTGGCGATCCAAAAACTGGGGCAACAGTGGCACAAAAAACAGCAGATGACAAATCAATCGTTGCTGTTGTGGGTCACTACAACTCTGGCGTGACCATGGTTGCCAACCCAATCTATGCACGTGCAGGCATTCCATCGCTCACCGTATCAACCAATCCAGACGTGACCGTAAAAGCACCTAAATTAGAAGGTGGTTTGGCATCTATCTACCGTGTGAGTGCACACGATGGTATGCAAGGTCCAGCACTTGCGACATTCGCCCAAGAAAAAGGCGTGAAAAAATTTGCGATTCTAGATGATGCTACAGCTTATGGTAAAGGTATCGCAGATCAAGTCGATAAAAAAGCAAAAGAATTAGGCGTAGAAGTCACTGTACGTGAGTCAGCAACAGATAAAACCACTGATTTTAAAGCAGTTTTGACTAAGATCAAAGCGGCTGGTGCAGATGGTATCTTGTGGGGCGGTTATGATGATACAGCTGCGTCACTTGCAAAACAAGCACGTGAATTAGGCATCACAGCATTTGTATTTTTACCTGATGCAGCATGTACACCAAACTATTTGAAACTTGCTGGTGCTGCTGGTGAAGGTTCATTGTGCTCATCTACCGTTGCACCTGTAGAAAGTATGCAAGGTGGTGCGGACTTTGTGAAAAAATACGAAGCTGCATTCAAAGGTCAGACTGTACAAGCCTTTGCACCATTGACCTATGATGCGGTCATGGTTTTGGCAGATACCATCAAGAAAGCTGGTACAGTTGATGCCAAAAAGATTGCTGAGACCTTACCAACAATTACCCACTCAGGTATGACTGGTAATATGGCGTTTTTGGCTGACGGCGAACGTAAAGATGCTGAAGTTGCAATTATGGAAGCGAAAGGCGGTCACTTTGCACTCAGTAAAATGGTAAAATAAGCCAATTACTTAACGTTGTTTATATTTATTTATCAGATCATCTCAATATAATGTTGGGATGATTTTTTTACATTGAAGACAGGTTTATTTATGCGTTATTGGTATTTTTTATTCGAAGGACGATTGAATCAGCCACCACAACAGAAGAAGCTCTTTGCTTCAGTATTATTACCTGTTGCAAAAGAACAAGATGCTGTACAAGCATTAATAGAGAATTTGGCACAACAAAATATTGAATTGGTCAATATCGAAGATGATTTTGCATTTTATGAATACCAATATGATCGTGATGATCCCGATAATGCAGTGTGGTTCAACTGGCTTGCTGAGGTAAAAAAGCAAAATCAGGCTGTATTTACACCTTGGCAATTTTTTGATTAATTTCATAAAAATTGCTCAACTTTAGCACTATGCAAAGTTTTGTTAATGCTTTAGCATTTTGCATAAGTTTTTGTTATGATTGAGCATAATTGTAACTAAAACAGGTTTTTTTTGTGAATAAAAAACATCTTCGTCTTGCTTTAGTGCTGGTACCTGCTGCGATTTTGGCAGCTTGCACTGCTCAGCAAGCTACAGCACCAAACGTTGGTGTGGTTGAACACCCAATGCCACAGCCATTACCGCCAATCACTTCAGGTCAAGTACAAACACCATCGACTACACCTGTACAATTTTCTAATTTTGATGAATGGAAACAAAGCTTTATCCAACGTGCGATTGCAACTGGACATTCAGCTAGCCAAGTGCAATTTATGATGGCGAATGCACAATATATCGGTAATGTGGTATCACTCGACCGTCGCCAGCCAGAATTTAGCCAAATGCCATGGAGCTATGCGGATTCTGCAACATCAAGTAGTCGTGTCAGTGGTGGACGCAATGGTTATCAAAACCAACAAGCATTATTGGATCGTTTAGAGAGCCAGTATGGTGTACCTGCATCGATTATTACTGCGATTTGGGGTATGGAATCAGGTTATGGTCATGCTTGGGGCAGTACTGATTTGGTCAGTGCCTTATCGACTTTGGCTTACGACGGTCGTCGCCGTGAATTTGCTGAACAACAATTGATTGCGATGCTGACTTTGGTTGAACGTGGCGATGTCACTTGGGATAATCTCAAAGGCTCGTGGGCAGGCGGTATGGGTCATACCCAATTCATTCCAACCACATGGATTGAACACGGTGTAGATGGCAATAACGATGGACATAAAAACCCATGGAATGTCACCGATGCATTGTCTTCAACCGCAAGTTATTTGGGACGTTCGGGTTGGGTACGCGGTTTACAACCTTATTATGAAGTGCAACTGCCAAATGGTTTTGATTATCGTCAGTCTGCTACCAAAAAGACTTTGGCTGAATGGCAAGCGTTAGGTGTACGTTTTAATCAAGCTACGCCATCTGGCGACACCATTTTAGAATTATGGCTACCTGCTGGATATCAAGGTCCTGCTCTACTGACCAGCCGTAATTTTGAAGTGATTCGTGTTTATAACAACTCATCAAGCTATGCTCTAGGTGTAAGTATGCTTGGTCGTGCTATTATTGGTGCACCAACTTTACAAGCTTCATGGCCACGTCAAGAGCAGGGGCTATCGTCTAGTCAAGCAATGTTATTACAACAACGTTTGACTGCATTAGGCTTTGATACCAAAGGTGCTGATGGTGTGATTGGGAACAATACACGTGCCGCATTCCAACGTTGGCAAGCCGCGAATGGTCAAATTGCTGATGGTTTTATTAGCCAAAACAGTGCGCGTAGTTTGTTATATTGATTTAAAAATCATCGTCTAATTTTTTTTAAATGAATGAAAATTGCCTTTATCTGTGTTATGTTTAGATAAAGGTTTTTTTTGAGTAAAAATTAAAAAACGACCCACTTTACAGTAAGTCGTTTTTCGTAATGATATAGAAATCAAATTATTAGAACAATAGACGCACGCGTATCGTACCTTCGACTTGATTTAACATATCTAATGCTTCATTTGACGCAGATGCATCAACATCCATCACCAAATAACCCACATCGCCTTTAGTCATCAAACTCTGACCAGAAATGTTGATATTTTGTTCAGCAAATAATGTGTTGATTTTTGACAATACACCTGGAATATTCTTGTGGATATGCAATAGACGATGTTTGCCTTCGGTCAATGGTAATGCGATTTCTGGGAAATTCACCGCAGACAAAGTCATACCTTTATCTGAATATGCAACAAATTTTTCAGCCACTTCCAAACCAATATTGGCTTGAGCTTCCATCGTCGAGCCACCCACGTGTGGTGTCAAAATTACGTTATTTAGACCACGCAAAGGCGAGATAAATTCTTCGCCATTGGCTTTTGGCTCTTTTGGAAATACATCGACCGCTGCACCAGCCAAGTGACCTGATTTTAATGCTTCTGCCAAATCGTCAATCACTACACAAGTGCCACGTGCTGCATTCAAGAATATTGAGCCTTTTTTCATTTTAGCGAATTGGGCTTTGGTAAAGAAATTGCGAGTAGATGGTACATCTGGTACATGCAAAGTTACTACGTCTGCTTGCTCAAGCAATTCATCCAAGCTACCGACTTGACGTGCATTACCCAATGGTAATTTGGTCACGGCATCAAAGTAGATTACTTTCATGCCCATGCCTTCAGCCAATACAGATAACTGTGAGCCAATTGAACCATAGCCGATAATACCAAGTGTTTTACCACGTGTTTCGAATGAGCCTACAGCTGATTTATCCCAACCACCTTCATGACAAGCTGTTGATTTTTCAGGAATACGACGTAATAGCAAAATGCTTTCTGCCAACACCAATTCTGCAACAGAACGCGTATTTGAATACGGTGCGTTAAATACTGGAATACCACGTGTCATCGCTACATCTAAATCGACTTGGTTCGTCCCAATACAGAAACAACCCACCGCAATCAGTTTATTTGCTTCAGCAAAAATCTCTTCTGTTAATTGCGTACGTGAACGAATACCAATGAAATGAGCATCTTTTACTGCTTGCTTGAGTGCATCGCCTTCTAATGCAGTTTTATGATATTCAATGTTGCTATAACCCGCAGCATTCAAGGTATCAATGGCATTTTGATGCACACCTTCTAACAATAAAAAGCGGATCTTGTCCTTTGGAAGTGATAAATTTTGGCTCATGATGCTATCCTATACAATGTATTTCAACATACAATAAAACATGACAGCCATCATAACATAAAATGCAATCTCATTTTGAATAAATTACTAAAATAGAATGAGTAAATGGACGTTATATAAAACACTTTTATGATTATTTCCGATAATATTTAGTGCGTATTGACATGATAAAGACAAGAACTGCAACGACTCAAAAATTTTAATATTAACCTAATCTATGCAATACAAAAAAAGCCCCCTAAACCGAGGAAGTCTAGGGGGTTAGAGAAAAGCATTGGCAAGCTATAATCTCTAATTTGCAAACAATAGTGTTCGTTGCATCTCATCAATTCTTCACGATAAAGTGATAAATTAAATTTTATCAGCAGTATCTAAACTGATAGAAAGATGTTATCCGTAGGGTTAATCTAACACAATTTGTATTTTTTGCTGTCTTAAATCTGCAAGCGAATGCTATCAAGTTGTTAAATTTGTTAAACTTTAGTAAAAATTTTTCTTTTTAGTACATATACTGCAACATAAGATATGCTAATATAAATCACACCATTTGCTACATTGAATCAAACATAAATCGTAGCAACCACAAATGGTACAGCATTATTTTATTCCCTCCTACGACATCAAACCTGCTCTGAGAGATGCTATGACTAGCGTACAAGCCACACTGAATGATGAAATCTTAACTCAACTTCGCCAAATTGTTGGCAATGACCGTGTAAAAACCGACAGCGATAGCCTACAGCACTGGGGCAAAGACTATACTAAACATTTTGAGCCAAATCCAAGTGTAATCGTTTTCCCATCTAGCACCGAACAAGTGCAAGCCATTGTACAATTGGCAAATCAACATCATATCGTGATTACGCCATCAGGTGGTCGTACAGGTTTATCTGCTGGTGCAGTAGCGAGCCAAGGTGAAATCGTGGTGAGCATGGATAAGATGAATCAAATCTTAGATTTTTATCCAGCCGATCGTATGGTACGTGTGCAAGCAGGTGTAATTACTGAGCAATTACAGAACTATGCTACAGAACAAGGCTTGTACTATCCAGTTGATTTTGCATCAGCAGGCTCTAGTCAAATTGGTGGCAATATTGGTACTAATGCAGGTGGGATCAAAGTCATCAAATATGGCATGACACGCAACTGGGTACTTGGCTTGACTGTCGTTACAGGCAAAGGCGATATTTTACATCTCAATAAAGGCATGATTAAAAATGCTACGGGTTATGCCCTACAGCATTTATTTATCGGTGGTGAAGGTACATTAGGCTTAATCACTGAAGCCGAAATCAAACTAGACCGTCAGCCAAAAGATTTGCAAGTCATGGTACTTGGTGTGCCAAATTTTGAAGCGGTGATGCCGATTTTACATGCGTTCCAAAATCAAATCGATTTAACTGCATTTGAATTCTTTGATGCGGTCGCCATGCAAAAAGTTTTGGATCATGGTCATGTACAACGTCCATTTGCCACAGATTGTCCATTATACGTTTTGCTTGAATTTGAAGCACCGTATGAGCCAATCATGGACAATGCCATAGCATTATTTGAGCATTGTATGGAACAAGGTTGGGTTTTAGATGGGGTGCTCAGCCAAAGCTTGGAACAAGTACAAAATCTATGGCGTTTGCGTGAAGATATTTCCGAATCGATTGTGCCGTATATTCCATACAAAAATGATATTTCGGTACTGATTACGCATGTGCCTGCATTTATTGCCGATATTGAAAAAATCGTTGCGGATAATTATCCTGATTTTGAAATTTGTTGGTTTGGACATATTGGCGATGGTAATTTACATTTAAATATTTTAAAGCCTGCTGATTTAAGCAAAGATGACTTTTTTGCCAAATGTCAAATCGTCAATAAATATGTGTTTGATACGGTGAAACAATACAATGGTTCAATCTCAGCCGAACACGGCGTAGGCATGACCAAAAAGCCATATTTAGATTATACCCGTACGCCAACTGAAATCGAATATATGAAAGCTTTAAAAGCGGTATTTGATCCAAATGGGATTATGAATAAAGGCAAATTGTTTGATTAATTTGATTTTTAAAATCAATTAAAGTAAAAGGACGTATCATACGTCCTTTTATTATTTTCTAAATCAAAAACCTTTTATTCTTCCGCCCAAAACTCTTCCATATCAATGGTTTGTTTTGGAAAAGCCAAAGCCTGATTAATATATAAATTAATTAATTTTTTGCGTGAGCCAATCGAGCGTTGGTAATAACTGGAATTCAGTAATAAACATGCCCCAAAAGTAATCGACCAAACATAAGATGAATAGTCACGGATGGAGATTTCAAAATTCATCGCATTGGCGTGTTTTTCTACCATTTCACGAATATCTGCCAAACGCTGTTGGCGTATACGATACAATTCATCAAATGCCAAACTTGACTGCGACACAGTCATAGTGAGCTGTTCTTCAATATGATGAAGCGTAATGGTTTTTTTGGGGTCTAATAAATGATACAACATATAACGCGGAATATATTGTTTTAAATCATCACCATACTGTTTAGAAATATCCAAAACTTGATATTCATTATCAATCACCAGTCGCATTAATAATTCATTTTTACTCGAAAAATGCTTATATAACGTACCTTTTGCTAAGTTCAGCTCTTTGGCAATTTCATCTAGGGTAAAATTTTGATTATCTAATAATAGATTTTCTGCAACGGCAATAATCTGTTGCTCACGTTCTTTATAAAGCTCTTGACGCTGATGCTTCATGAGATAGTCCACTCATTACAAATGATTACCGATTGATTATCGACAATGCGGTGTCTTAAAAATGCTATTTTTAACACGTTATGGCAAATTTTGCAATTCAGTTTAAAAATAGTTTTTATAAAAATCATTGATAAGGCATTGATATTTAGCTAAAAGTTTGCCAAGTCAAACGCCCAATCAACACCAATAATAATAGTAAAAACAACTTACGGATAAATGCTGTGCCATATTTAAATGCCATTCGCACGCCCACGATTGAGCCGCAAATGTTCGCCACCGCCATACATAGGCCCAATTGGAAAATGATATGTCCTGCTGGGATAAAAAAGCTTAATGCTGCGATATTGGTCATCAAATTAGCGACTTTTGCCAGTGCCGAGGCATGTAAAAAATCGAACTGTAAATAACGAATAAAAAAGAAAATAAAAAAACTACCCGTGCCTGGTCCAAATATTCCATCATAAAAACCAATCGCCGATGCACCAACAATTGCCAACAACATCGTTTTTTTTGACCAGATAAAATCTTGCTGTGCCAAGCCAAACTGCTTTTGTTTAAAGGTATAGATTACAATTAAAATCAATAGTAGCAGCACGATTGGACGCAAAATATGTTGTGGGATTAAGCTAACACTATGTGCTCCAAAATAAGAAAAAATGCCTGCACTCATCGCAACGCAAGCAATCAAACGATAATCGAATTTTACCCGACGGATATAATTTAATGTCGCCGATGCTGTACCAAATACCGATGCCAATTTATTCGTCCCAAATAATGTCGCAACAGGTGTATTGGGATAAAAATTCAATAATGCAGGCGTCTGAATCAAACCACCCCCACCGACAGCAGCATCAATGAGACCTGCCGTAAAAGCAAAAGCGATCAAATAAACAAGCGGAAAAAGTTCCATTTTTTACCTATATTTCAAGACAGTATGATTATTCTGGCAAATTTAAAATCCGTTTTGGAATCAGTCGTCCATGCTCATTCACACTTGCCAAACCCAATAAGCGTGCCCCTGAAAATACCAATACATCTTCAGTTTCAAGATAATCAATACTGCTTTCTTGCCCATTACAGAAATATTTGATGCGTTCATCAGCCAATTGATATTGTGGAAAATCTTGCACAGGACTATGTACAGGCAATAATAATTGCTCACGTTCAGCCATCGTCAAGCTTTCTAAATATTCAATGGTATAAGTTGGATTGAGCAATAAATGCCCCGTTTGCAGACGGTGTAGCATGGTCAAATGACCGCAAGTGCCTAAAGCTTTGGCAATATCTTCGCCCAAGACACGGATATATGTGCCTTTAGAACAGGTAATATCTAAGGTAATAGATTGCTCATCGAACGAAAGTAAATCAATTTTTTCAATCAAAATATCACGACTTTCTCGTTCTATTTCAATACCTTGTCTTGCCAATTCGTATAACGGTCGTCCGTCTCTTTTTAGTGCCGAATACATCGGTGGGATTTGTTTTTGTTCACTGTGAAAATCTTGCAAGACTTGTAAAACTTTTTCTTCTGTCAATGCTGGAATCGGCTGTTGTAAAATCACTTCACCTTCCACATCACCCGTACTGGTCTGACTCCCCAATTGAATAGTAGTCTGATAGCGTTTGGTTGCATCTAATAAATAATGTGAAAATTTAGTCGCTTCACCTAGACAAATCGGCAGCAACCCAGTCGCCAAAGGATCTAAAGCACCCGTATGCCCTGCTTTATCCGCATTAAATAAATAGCGTACTTTTTGCAAAGCTTGATTTGAGCTAATAGACAACGGTTTATTGAGTAAAAATACCCCATGAATGGCACGGCGATTAGATTTTTTTTGTGGTGAACGGCGATTTGACATAATAAAAAATCATTGCAAAATAGCTCATTATTATAATCGAAAGTATTACTTTTTAAATGTCTTTTCAGAAATAAAAAATGCACCCCGAAAGGTGCATCTTTTGCAAAAGATAATTTATCGTACGATGACCATAAATTAAGCTTGAGCTTTACGTGCAGGTAACTTTTCACGGATACGTGCAGATTTACCAGAACGCTCACGAAGATAGTAAAGTTTCGCACGACGTACATCACCACGACGTTTCACTTCAATTTTCGCAACGATTGGAGAGTGAGTTTGGAACACACGCTCTACACCGATACCGCTAGAGATTTTACGTACTGTGAAAGCTGAGTTCAAACCACGATTTTTCTTCGCAATTACTACACCTTCAAACGCCTGTAAACGCTCACGGTCGCCTTCTTTTACTTTTACTTGCACAATAACTGTGTCACCCGGTGCAAACGCAGGGATGTCAGATTTTAATTGTGCATTTTCAATATGTTGAACTAAAGGATGCTTGCCACTCATGTGGGTATACTCCAATATGTGTTGCGAATAAAACATCAACAACACTGGGGACAGAGGCTAAAACGCGTATCGACCCGTTTATATTTACTATAAATTGAGTATTTTCAATTTACAGAACCAGTAAAACTCAAAAAGAGTGCGATATTCTAGCAAAATTATCGCCCAGTTTCAAACCATCTATACGATTAATTTGAGTGATTATTTATCTAAAGTGAGTTCCGTTTAAAATAGCATTCTTTTATTTTAATCATATGATTTTTGAAGCGTAGGGTGCGTTTTACGCACCTTTCAGAAAACGACATTAAATTGGTGCGTGGGACGCACCCTACAAATCAATTAATTTTTTAAAATCAAATAATTAAATTTCAACCTATCCTGAACTTACATTATCTAATTCTTTTAACCATTTTTGCTGCTGCTTACTTAGCACAACATGCTGTAATAATTCAGGACGGCGTGCTTGGGTGCGTTGGTAACGCTGTAAAAAACGCCACTTTTCAATATTAGCATGATGTCCAGATTTCAGCACATCAGGCACAGCCAAACCTTCAAACTCGTCAGGCTTGGTATATTGTGGGCAGTCTAACATCCCATCTACAAAAGAATCTTGCTCAGCAGATTGTGCGTCACTCATACTATCAGGCAGACGACGAATTAAACTATCCAACAATACCATGGCAGGCAACTCACCACCTGTTAGCACATAATCACCTATCGAATATTCTGCATCGACATAGCGTTGAATCAGACGCTCATCTACACCTTCATAGCGACCACATAAAATAATCAATCCACCTGTATGTGGCAAACTTTGTTTTAGTTCACAGACAGCCTGTTCGTTAAGCGTTTTACCTTGTGGCGACATATAAATTACAGGCACATCTTGTCCAATTTCTTGCTGTGCCAGTTGCTTGGCGTATTGAATGGCTTTTGACAATGGCTCTGCCATCATCACCATACCTGGTCCACCACCAAAAGGACGTTCATCGACACGGCGATAATTACCTACAGCAAAATCTCTTGGGTTAATACTATGAAATTTAACTAATCCACGTTGTATCGCACGTGCAGTGATGCCATGTTGTGTGATCGCATTAAACATTTCGGGAAATAAACTAATGACTGCACACCACATTTTTGCTCGCCTAAAATGAATAGTAAATAGAAATTTTTGAAAAAAAGAAATTGAATCGTTAAATATTATTATTTTAAGATAGTATGATTAATAGTCCACACCCCAAGCCAAATAAATTTCGCCTTGTTCTAAATCAACTTTTTGTACTACGTCACGATGCCAAGGAATCATACGTTCTTCATCATCGACACTATCCGCTGTTGGGCGTACTACCATCACATCATTGGCACCCGTTTCAAATAATTCATGAATTTTACCCAAAATCACGTTTTCTTCATTTGAATCATGACCGATTACAGTCAGACCTTTTAGGTCATTCCAGTAATATTCGTCGCTTGCAGCTTGTGGCAATTGACTCTTGCTAATCCAAATCTCACTACCAACCAGTTGTTCAGCAACAGTACGGTCAGCAACATCTTTCAATGCAACCACTAGACCTTTACCTTGCGGTTTCCAACGCTTGACACTGACTTGCGTCCAGCCATTTTTGGTTTGGATATACCAAGGCAAATAATCAAAAAGGTTGGTCATGGGATCTGTATTTGAATACACCCAAAACCAACCGTTTAGACCATAAGGCGAACGTAACTGACCGATTTGGATACGATCTTGTGGCAATTCGCCTTCGGTGATGATCTTCATATTAATGATACAAAAATCAAATTATGCTTGAGCAGCTTTAGCTTGTTGCTTAGCGATAGACGCAACACGCTCAGAAGGTTGAGCACCTTGTGCAACCCAGTGTGCAAAACGGTCTGCATCTAAACGAACTTTTTCTGCTTGACCTTGTGCTGTAGGGTTGAAGAAACCAATACGTTCGATGAAACGACCGTCACGCGCATTACGGCTGTCAGTTACAACGATTTGATAAAAAGGACGCTTTTTCGCACCACCGCGCGCTAAACGAATTACTACCATGATAAGAAACCTTATAATTCTTACGGATTATTCATATTATCGACCACCGACAATATTGCAAACCCCTTTCAAAAGAACCAATATTTTACCGGATTTTTAAATAAAATAAAAGCATTAAAAAAATAAAAACAGGGCAATCGCGCTATAGTCTCAAATTAAGACTAATAGGTCTCTCTTAAAACTAAACTGTATATTTTAAAACCGATTTATTTTACAGGAAGCTGTTAGAACAACTCATTTATCTAAACAGCAACCGATAAAAATTTCATTTTGATTAAAATACAGTCTAAATTTGCATTAAGATTTTCCTATTAATTGTATTTTGCTTAGCAGAATTACTCATCTTTTGTAGCGCGATTGCCCTGAAATAAAAAGCATACCGAGGTATGCTTTTTATTGTAGAGCTTACTTAGACTAAGTGATTAACGTCCGTCCCAACCACCTGCCTTATCGAACTCACATTTGTCAGCTTTCTCTTTCCAAAACTTCTTACCATCACTATTCAAGCAAATGATCCCGTTGTCTTTTTGGCTTGTCCCAGCTATTGGTGTCGCGGTAAGTTGCCAAGTTGCAATATTTGCACCATTAGCATTTAACTTTTTTCCATCTTTATCGGTCAGAGCTAGATTATAAAGTGCCGTGCCTGTAGAAGGATAAGTAGCTGGAGCAATATTACTACCCGCACCTAAAGTTGCATCTTTAAACGTCCTGTTTGCAACTTGGTAACGTTGCAACTCTTGTGCAATACGCATCATCTCTGTTTGCATATCTACACGCTTGGTACGTACCTGATAACCCGAATATGCTGGAATAGCAATCGCTGCTAAAATAGCAATGATTGCGACCACCACCATCAATTCCATGAGGGTAAAACCTTGCTGTTTATTCATCAAAAACTCTCCGAGCCTGTATCTTTTGTACCACAGCTTGTCCAAGTAATCACGCTGTAAGATTTGTTTTTGCAACGCTCACCTGCGCTATTTATTAGAAAACTATAGTTTTTTGCATCAGATGCTTCTGCTTTCAACCCCCAACCTAAGCCAGAACCTTCATGCATCTCCACCAAATTATCCTCTGTACTTGAGCTATCAGCTAATAAAAAGTCATAATTGTCTGGTGCAGTACAGCCGGATTTCTCTATATGAAAATCCTTATAACTAAAGTTCCGAGCTTTATAACGATCTAATTCCATGGCTACACAAGATGCATACTGCTGAGCAACAGAAAAGTCTTGTTTGCGCATATAATGCTGATACCCTGGTATGGCGATCGCTGCGAAAATCGCAATGATCGCCACAGTAATCACCAATTCAATCAAAGTAAAACCCCGATGTTTTGTGATCATAATGTTTTACTCCTATTTAGATTCAAACCAGCGTAAATTTTGTACTTTACCACCTAGCTTACTAGATTGACATAATGGATCCATCTTACCTGCTGGAGAAGCACAATTAGTCGCTGTCTGTGGTTGAATACCTGTAACATTTCCTCGATCTAAAGATGTACCACCTCGAGTAGTCCTTACTATACCTGCACCTAGCGTTTGACTACTTATAATAGGACCTCTCTCAGAATTTCCACCACTGAAACCATGCGCTTGTTGATTACATTTACCTGAAGGTAAGCAGAATTGTTGTACATAGCTGTTACCGCGCACACCACCACCGCAATCACCACTAATACCCGCACCATCTTTATCATAAAGATTTACAAACAATAGATTCAAGGAAGCATATGGCTCGCCAGTCGATTTATAACGACCAGCACTGCCAGTTTGTAAATATTTCCAACCACGATTGTAGCCGGTGTTTGTTTTCTGTGGTACACCATTGGCAAAATCGGCTAATGCTAAGTTTGTTGAAGATAGTGTCGTTGCAATAAAATCACTCGCAAATAAATTATTCTTTGCAATGTCATTATCATAGTATATAAATACCCCATCTTGGGCAGTTGGATTATTCACAAGCTGTCCTGTACTAGTAATATAGGTACCTGCAGAAAATGGAGAACTCATATCACCGGACGAGAACGCAACTACACCAAAGCGTTTCTCATCACCGCCATTGACCGCTAATTCAGAATGTGGAGAAAAACTTGGCATTTCATAGAAACGTGGGCTAGTACCATCCGCTTTATTTTCATTAAATAAGCGTACTACACGTTTACCAAAGCTTGATGTACTCGTTGCTGTATTATCTAAATCCACACGGAATGCCTGACCACCCAAATCACCAAAGTATAAGTTATCAATCAAACCATCACCATCACGATCAATGGTGTTGATACGACTGACTACACTGTATTGTATATCTGGAGCACTGGTAAATTGTACGCCTGCAGACGATGTTCCTGCATTTTGTGCAGAAGTCCACCATAATAAATCTCCCGTATTAGCATCAAACATATATACACCTGCACCCTGCTTATTAGTTTGTTTATAGTTTGATGTTTCATAACCCTTACCATCAGTACCGCCTGTAGCGTCATAACCACCACCAACAAACATAACTAATTTTTTCAACGGCTTACCATTAATCTCACCCCAATTAACGTAACCTAAAGTCGGTTTAGACCAACTTTGCCCCATATTCGCAAGCTCTGCGACGTTTTTGGAAGTAGTACCATTATAAATTTTACTGTTTGCAGGATCTATTTGAAATTTTAGTTTAGGATTACTTATATCGGAAAGATCTAGAGCATAATAGCTTTTCCCCCCCATACGCAAGCCACCATAAGCCCACTGTAAACCTTTGATTGCTAAACCTCCTGTAGCATTGCTATCTTCAGTTCGGCCTGAATCACCTACCGTTAAACTACTAGAGCCATCACCATTCGTTTTTTCAACATACTGAGTATAAACTGTCCAAGGTGCATCAACACCATAAAACAAATTATTTCTACCTGCATTACCTGTCAATTCTTCACTCAAGAATGCTTTAGGATTTCGCTCCATCATTTCATTTGGTAAAAATGCAAATTTTTCCTCACCCGTTTCATTATTAATCACATGCAACATGCCATCAGTACTGCCAAATAACATATAGTCATCACGACCAGTTACCGTGGTACCATTTGTTGGCGCAAATGTTACTGATTGAGTTAATAAAATTGGGGAAGAATGCATCGTTGCCGCTAGCTGACGCATAGTTCCCTGTTTATTTAGATCGGCGCGTGTTATTGTTGCATTTTCTGGAACCTTATAGCCCAAAACATTTAACCAATAATTCTTTTTAGGATCATTAGAAAACGTTGCTGTAGCACCTGTTCCATACAATGAATCCAATGAGACTTCTTTTAACGTGGCTGTATTTTGTGCAACAAAAGTATTCTGTTGACTAACAATACTACGGTTGGTCAGTAGCTTACGTGCAAATTGATTAGTACCTGTTAGCATTCTCAATGGAATCTTATCTTTAACACCAATTTGACTACCTGCCGACCACATACCATGAACATCTGGATTTATTTTACCATTATTATCAATCAAACTTAAACCATTATTGCCGACTAAACCACGATTTTGAATACGATATTTATCCACATTACCTATCCACAGTTGTTGAACTGCATCAGGTTTTGGTGTAAAGCTTGCGTAGTAAGCATACGGTAAATAGTTCTGAGGATTAGTTGAGTCAATAGGTACTGTAGGCGCACCAGTTAATATAGTTGGTATATTAACACCAGCACCGTCAACCACTGCAAGAATACTATTTACAACATCATCACTATTTTTTGCATAGAAGAAACCGCCTTCACCATATCCGCCTACATTTGACAAACTAGCATTCGTCTTTTCACCCCAGTTACATGCATTACGAATATCTACGTTTTGAATCGCAGCACAGTTATAATAGGTTCTGTCCTTACCGTTCTCATCAGGAAGTACATGTTTATTACGCTCAGCCTCCTCAAAATCTGTACCAAATCCTACTACTGCTGTCTTAATAGATACACCTTTAGGATTTTGGTCTGAAATTCTCAATCGTTTAGCAAACTCACCCACCTGTAGCATACCACCATTAGAACCATTATCTAATAGACCAGTGTATGAGGTTGTTAATGGAAAGGTTGAACTCATACTACCCAAAGCTTGACGCATTACATGTTGCGGGAAAGGCGAATTATTGGGTGCACCATCTGTAAGAAAGTAAATTGCTTGACCACTACATTCTTTTTGTCCAGTTGTAGGAAGTGGGCTAATATAATTACTACCATTTTTTGAAACCGACGTAGAATTTGAAAAACCACTATAGCTAGAATAACGACTATCGGTCATCGTAGTATTGGTACCTAGCATATAAGCACCGACTTCAGCATAAGCATTGGCTGAAGGGGTCTGACCACTTGCATCCAATTTATCTGCCACATAAGTCTTGATGTCCAAGCGTTGTGCTGCAGTGAGTGGTTTTGCTGGAATGTCAATTTTGCCTGTAGAGTTATTCCTAGCACCAGGACCTGCAATAAAGTGACCAATGCCTATCAATACACTATCATCCAATGCAGTACTATTCATCACAGTGAATATGGCTTCTTTAAGTCGTGTAATACGGTCATAATGCATTACGCCATTTATCAAACACCCACGACGAGTCCATTCGATACCACTAGAATCTATAGCTTTATTTGATGCATTATATGAACTACCATCTTGACTATAAGGCATGTATGCACCGCCAAACCCAGGTACAGTATCACAATACATCATACTACCTGACGTATCCAACATCATCATTACCGTTTTTTGTGTTTTATCTGGTAGTTTATAAATTTCTATGTCAGTGGCATGTGTTGCAGGTATACTTACAGCAATGCTTAAGGTCATCAAAGACGAGACTGAAGCCACTAAAGCTTTAGGATTTAACTTAATCATTATATAGATTCCTCAATAGCGAATAGGGAAAGACCTTATGGGTTAACGAGCTTCTGATACTTCAATCTTAAACTCTGAAGACTGCACATTTAAAGGAATGTTTAAAGCAGTAAAACAATCCTGCACTGTATCGCCTGTACTATTTCTAAAACAGGATTGGATCTGTGCATCTGTTGCACTAGCAAAAGCCGGTAATACTGAAATCGTTGTCACAGACATTGTACGTGGGGAAATTTGGGCAGTTTCTGTAGCACCCCCACTTGTACCCAAAGTCATATTGGTTAAAGGTGCTTGCCCAGACTTACTTTTGACATATACTTGCGTAAGAATTGCTGAACGACCAGAAGAGAACCAGTTTCTTTGACAATATCCACCAACACCTAATTTGGTAGAACCAGTAACGCTGGCATTTGCTAAACTAAAAAATCTCGAATTGCTTGCACGATAACAGAAAGTGAGTTCATCTTGAGCATTTGCTGGGTTATTGAAATATCCATAAACCTGATTAGAAACTAAGTTTTGTGATAACTTATTTTCATCTTTCAATTCAAATAACACTGCATCATTATTTTGCAACAATAAATTGTTAATTTGATTACTTGTGGCAAGGCTCAAACCTAAAATACTTGAGCGCACTGCAATTGCACCGATAATCGTGACGAGTAGCAATACAATGAGAACAATAATCAATGTATTACCTTTTTGATCTTGTTTTAACATTAGACTACTCCTGCTGTATTACGAAACACAACCAACTGACTATAGCCATTACGCAAATACTTATTGGCTGTTTTTTGCTCTTTTCGAAGCGTAACTTGGCCGTAAGAATCAGCTTTGCTATCACCGTTATTGAACAAATCAAACGTTTGATCATTATTAAATTTTGAATCTGGACCAACAGGGCTAGATGAGCGAACTAATACACCTAAATTAACAGAAACCACATCACCTGACGCCGCACTAGCATAAGTGCTAATAGGCATATACGTCATGGTATCACCTGCAGCTTTCACACCTAATTTCACTTTAAAAGCATCAACATCTGGCATGATAAGTTGACCGTTCTCATTATTGCTACTTGGAGTAAGTGCCGCACGACTCGAGTCGCTATATGAGTAGGCCTTGCAATAAAGTCCAAAACGTTTTGGCGTGTACTCAGATCCATTCGACTGCAGCATTTGTGCAACATGGTATTTCTGTACATACATAACAGTGCTATCCTTAGCACTTAAGTTTTGCCCTTCGCAGTTACTCATTGATCTACCTGGACGGAACTGAATCGTCAATCGATCACTATTCTGATTCGTTGCAGTCTCTGTTGCTTCAGCCTGACTGAATAAATTTGCAGTCTGAGACATATTTTGTGGTAAATTTGTGGTAGCAAAAACAATACCTGACCCTTCCACTGTTGGATTAATTCGCATTTCCTGATTACCGTTCAAGTTCGCGTGACGTATATCATGTGTTACCAAAGCCAAACCAAAAATCGTATTCTGTTGTAGCTCACCCATGCCATTTTGCAACATCAAAGAACGATGTCCACTAAGATAGATTGATAAACCAGCAGCAATCACCAATAAACCCAATACAATAGAAATCATCAGTTCAATTAGAGTAAAACCCTGCTGTGTTTTATTTTGAGTAATCATTGATTATATGTCTCCATCATTATGCATTTAGAACCAGTGACGTAACTAGCAGTAGCATTGACGCAATGTGGTTTACTATCACCAACTGTTGGTGATGTTTCATCCCAAGCAACCAAAATACACTTACGTGATAAAGTCGAACGTGGACATGTAACGATGTTCATACTCATGCCTGCTGCAGTCGCTTTGCGTCCTACTTGTGCATAATCGAACGTAGCTATATCAGCAGGGGTACAAGGAGTAGAATTACAGTCTGTCTTTGGAGATGCTGGTGGCTTATCTATGTAGTTTTTAAAACCAGCACGATTAGCACGCATACGCTCACCTAAGTCTCGTGCTAATGTCGTTGCTTGCACATTATTCGCTGATTCAATACTTGCAGTGACTGCACGAAGTTGCATTGCAGTAAATCCAAGCACGGCCACTGCCAAAAGCACTAACGAAACAAGTACTTCAACTAAGCCTACACCTTTTTGGTATCTATACATTATACACCTCTCATTACGAACAGCTGGTTTTGTTTCTAGGCACAGATATCGATCCATTAGGGCTGAGCAGTATAGCTCTTGCAACGGTCTTATCGGATTTATGCTTCAATAAAAAACATTTATCACTTGTCGTGCCTGTAACGAAACCCATATAATTAAACTCAACGTTTGGTTTTTTTTGCGAATCCCATTCCACAAAATTTGTAGTCTTATAATATACAACCTGCTTGGTTGCAGGTGATGGCGTGCATGAGTCTGAGCTACATGGCTCGACAAAAACTGATTGCTTTTTCAAAAGTGCTGCAACACGCGCTTTGGTCAAACTTTCCGTTACTCCTTGAACTTCTTGATTAACCTGATTTTGACGAATTGTCTTAGAAAAAGAAGGCATAGCCATACTCGCCAATATCCCCAGTAACACAATGGTGATTAACAATTCAATTAATGTAAAACCTTTTTGATGTCTTTTCATATGGTATATACCCAATACAATCTAGATTAATGGTAAACAGTTCACAAAAAAAATCCCACTCATTTTGGATGAGTGGAATAATTTATACGACAAATAACAATATTTAACAATTTATGCCTCTACTACAGCAATTCGAAGCTCTTTTGGTAAGCTAAATGTAATATTTTCCTCTTGTCCATACAACTCTTGTGGTGCTGTTGCGCCCCAACTTTGCAGTCGCTCAAGTACTTGTTTAATGAGAATTTCTGGTGCAGATGCGCCAGCAGTCACACCAACATTTTGACAATAGGTAAACCAGTCTTGTTGTAATTCATCGGCATTATCAATCAAATAGGCTTTTTTACCCATACGCTCTGCCAATTCACGCAAGCGATTAGAATTAGATGAATTTGGCGAACCGACCACCAACACCACATCACAACTTTGTGCCAAATCTCGTACCGCATCTTGGCGATTTTGCGTAGCATAGCAAATATCATCTTTACGAGGGCCCTGAATATGAGGAAATTTTTCTCGCAAAGCTTCGATAACCTTTGCAGTATCGTCAATAGACAAAGTAGTTTGGGTAACAAAAGCCAATTGATTTGGATTTATAACTTGCAGATTCATCACATCCTGCTCATCTTCAACCAGATAAATTTTGCCACCATTTTTATCATCATATTGCCCCATTGTTCCTTCAACTTCAGGATGCCCATGATGCCCAATCAAAATTGCTTCTGTGCCTTCACGTGAGTACTTTGTTACTTCAAAGTGGACTTTGGTCACCAAGGGACACGTCGCATCAAATACTTTTAATTTACGGCGTTCAGCCTCATCTTGCACAGCTTTAGATACACCATGTGCACTAAAAATCACAATTGCATCGTCTGGCACTTGATGTAATTCTTCAACAAAAATTGCCCCTTTTTGCTTTAAATCATTGACCACAAATTTATTATGCACCACCTCGTGACGCACATAAATCGGTGCACCAAAATATTCTAAGGCACGATTAACGATTGCAATCGCACGATCGACACCAGCACAAAAACCACGTGGATTGGCAAGTAAAATTTGCATAATTTTTTACCTTAATTTATTCAAACTCGGTTGCAATGACTGATGAAGTTGCAATTTCATTCAGTTAAACTATTTTAGCACAATCCATGCTCGAATAGCTTGTTTTGCCACATTGAGCCGTTTACAATATTGAAACATCTATACTTTCACAATCATACAGGATTTTTGCGATGACGGGTTTACTATTTGTGGTTTCCGCAGCCTCTGGCACAGGCAAAACTTCTTTGGTCAAAGCCTTACTTGAGCGTACCACCAACTTACACGTTTCCGTATCGCATACCACGCGTCCACGCCGCCACACCGAGCTTGATGGTATTCATTATCATTTTATTGAACAAGAACAATTCATTGAACAAATCAATCAAGGTGGTTTTATTGAGTATGCTGAAGTTTTTGGCAATTACTATGGCACATCACAAGCTACTGTCGAAGCACAGCTAAATCTAGGTCGTGATGTATTGTTAGAAATTGATTGGCAAGGTGCACAACAAGTACGCAAGCTATTTCCTCATGCAATTGAAATATTTATCTTACCACCAACGCAGTTTGACCTAAAACAACGTTTATCTAATCGTGGTACAGACACAGTAGAAGTGATTGACCGTCGCCTAAGTCATGCGATTGAAGATATGCAACAATATGTCAATTTTGACTACATTATCATCAATGATTCTTTTGAGCGTGCAGTCCGTGAACTTGAATCAATCGTGACAGCACACCGCCTCACCACAGCACAACAGTCAGCACGTCATGCCAAACTCATTGAAGCACTGTTAGATCCAAAAGTTGTAGGTCTATAGGTGCAATATGGTTTAATCGAAAAACCATATTGAATAAATCATGTTTTTTTGCTAGAATCACTGGCTAATTTTAATTTGTTCTGAGATAGTCACTATGGCACGTGTTACAGTAGAAGATTGCTTAACTCATTTAGACAACCGTTTTGAATTGGTTTTGGTTGCGAGCAAACGTGCACGTCAATTGGCACGTCACGGTATTGAACCAGCAATTGACTGGGACAATGACAAGCCAACTGTAGTTGCATTGCGTGAAATCGCTGATGGTTATGTGACACGTGATATTTTACGTCAGCGTGATCCGGAACCACAGTCTAAGGCTGACGCCGCATTGATGAGCATCCAGCTTGACAACTTTACTTACTAATTGATTTGTTGATTTATATCATTAATTAAACAAATCAAATTTTAATCGCTAGATCTAGCCTACTGCGAGTGCAGTAGGCTTTTTTATATTTTTTTATTGACAAAATATAAAATATATATTATTCATAGTAATAGCTCAAATTTCCCAATTTGCCCGCACTAAGACGTTTTACTATAAAAAAGTAAAAGTAGTTCAGTGTATATACTGAATGCTCATGGCGCAGTAGGCAGAGAATTTAGCCGAAGTTTTAAATTTTTTAGATTAGCTATACTGAATTTATTGAGTTTGATTATGACTGCACAAGCCATCAGCCAAGCCAAGCAGCAGCTCAAGTCGATCCTGACCTACCTATCACCAGAACAAATACATCAAGTGATGGAAGCCAGTGATTTTGCTGACTTTGCACATACTGGCGTCACCCGAAAGAGTGGCGAACCTTATATCCTGCATCCAATTGCTGTAGCAATGATTTTGGCAAACTTACGTTTGGATGATCAGACTCTGATTGCCGCATTGCTACATGATGTGATTGAAGATACTGACATCAGCAAAGAAGAAATTATTGAACGTTTTGGGCTTACCGTAGCTCAATTGGTAGATGGCGTAACCAAACTAACCTCCTCAGGCGATAAACATTTTAATAAAGTCAGCTCATTTCGGAAGTTTTTACGCTCGGTTTTAAATGACCCTCGTGTAGTCGTGGTTAAATTGGCGGATCGCTATCATAATATGAGCACACTTGGTGCATTACGTTTGGACAAACGCCAACGTATCGCCCAAGAAACTGCCGATGTTTATGTTCCAATGGCACGCCTACTCGGTATGAATGAGATGGCAGATTTATTAGAAAACCTCTGCTATGAAAACCTAGATCCCGATTTATACCAAACAGCCACAGAGGCTTTGGCTGAACATGAAGCTGAACGCATTGAATATCAAGGCATTTGGCAAGTGCGACTACAAGACGCACTCAATACTTTGGGAATCTGGGGTGAGATTGAGACGAAAGACAATACCACTGATTTATTACGATTATTTTTTAAAAATCAAATTTCTTTGCATCGACTGAGTCATAGTCACGCTTGTCATGTGAGTGTACATAGCGTGCAAGATTGCGAAAATATGGTAGAAACGCTACGAAAACGCTTTACTATCCTGAATTATGAAAATTATATTCGCAATCCATTACCAGGCGGCAAGCAAGCCATTATTTTAGAACTACAAGGCCCAAAAACATTTTTATCCCTGATTATTCAAACTGAATTAATGTACAAAACCGAGCGTTTCGGTGTCTTACTCGGTGACAATATCACTCAAGTTTCTCGTTCCGCCATTCAAGCCTCTCTACACAACCTTAGCAATCTTATCGACGATGATTGTGCAAAAACGACTTTTGATGATTTACTCAATTATCTACATCGTGATAAATATACATTCTATACCCCAAAAGGCGATATGCATGAGTTGCCACGTGGTGCAAGTGCATTAGATTTTGCTTATGCCGCCAGCACTGAATTAGGCAATATGGCAGTTGCCTGTAAAATTGATGGCAAAGAGATGCCAATTTGTACTATCTTAGAAAATAGACAAACTGTTGAAATTCTCATTAAACAAGGTGCAAAACCTAACCCTGAATGGCTCAGCTGTATTGCTACACCCAAAGCACGCCGTGGAATTTTATCGCAACTGCGTGTACAGACTTTTGCTGAAAAAGTAGATATCGGTAGACAAGCATTAAACCGTGCCTTAGGCTTTTTCTCATCATCTTTAGATGAGCTAAACGAGCAACATTGGCGAGACTTGTTGGCGTGGCGTAAACTATCTAATCAAGATGAACTCTTTGCCCAAATTGCTACAGGCGATCTATTGCCACAGTTGGTTGCCAACAAATTATTCAACCATAGCAGCAATCAATCGATCTCCCCTATTGCAGGCACAGAAGGTGTGGATATCAAATATGCACCATGTTGCCATCCCGTCAAAGGGGATGTCATCGTTGGACATAGCACTAAGCGTGGCTTGGTCATTCATCGTTTTAAATGTAGAAATGTCCAACAAGAACAAAAACTGCATCCACAAACTGTGGTACCATTACATTGGCAAGATGATATCGCACAAGATATGCGTTTTAATGCATATCTAAAAATCGATACTTTACTTGATGATGAACTGACTTCTAAAGCAATTTACGTAGTGCGTAGTGCAGAAGCAGGGGTTAATGCAGTACAAACTGATCACGACTCAAGCTATCTTAGCATTGTAGTGCGTGACCGCAATCACGTTGCACAAGTTATGCGTGATTTGCGTATTTTATTAGATTTCCCTAAAATCAAGCGTCTTTATGAACTACCAGCGTGGTTCAAAACTGCGACAAATTAAATCTCGCCTTAAAATATTTTGGAGTAATTATGGCAAAGCAAGTTATTCATACCGAACATGCCCCTGCGGCAATCGGTACTTATTCACAAGCTATTTTGGTGAACGATACTTTATATTTATCAGGGCAGATTGGCTTAGATCCTTATAGCATGGAAATGGTAGATGGCATAGAAGCACAAATCCGTCGCGTGTTTGACAACCTAAAAGCTGTGTGCGAAGCCGCTAATAGCTCTTTGGCTGACTTTGCCAAACTCAATATTTTCTTAACCGATCTTGGTCATTTTCAATTGGTCAATCAAATCATGGGAGAATATTTCGCACAGCCTTATCCAGCTCGTGCCGCAATCGAAGTGAAAGGTTTGCCACGTGGTGCTTTGGTTGAAATGGATGGTGTGGTCTGTATTAATCGTTAATCGTATAAGCAGAAATAAAGCTTTAAAAACGCCCTATTTGGGCGTTTTTTTATTTTCTAAAATTAAATATAAAAATCAGATAGATACGTGATATAAAATAAATCCATATATCAAAAAGCAATCATATTTAAATTTTAATCTATTTTTCCAATTAAAATAATCATGACACTTAGTGATTTTCATTGACGATTGATAATAATTATCAATAATATAATGTATCTTATCTAGCTCTATTTTGGGGTTAAATTCATGTATGTATGTTTATGCCGCGGTATCACTGATCAAGATATCAAAGATGCAATCGCACAAGGTGCATCAAGCTTCCGTGAAATCCGTGAGCAGCTTGACTTAGGTACTTGCTGCGGACGCTGTGCACCAGAAGCAAAAAGTATCATTTCGGAAGAATTAGCAGAAATTGCAGCTCGAATCTCTGTTGCAGCCTAAATTCAATTAGTATTTATAACATCTTACTCCTCGCTTACAACACCATGTGTTGTAAGCTTTTTTTATATTTTGAATAGATACACTAACTTTAACTATTCTCATTTGCGGTTCTAAATCCTTGTCGACAAATAATTATAAAAGTATTAAAATGGTGCTATAAACTAATTTTACAATATTTGGAGTATGCTATGAAAGGCAGTAAACTGGTTCTTGCTGAACTCAACCAAGTGCTATACCATCAATTAACCGCAATTAATCAGTATTTTTTGCATTCTCGCATGTTTAATGATTGGGGTATTGAAGGCTTAGGTAAGAAGTGTTACAAAGAATCTATTCATCAAATGAAACACGCAGACCATATCATTGAGCGTATTTTGTTTTTAGAAGGCTTACCTAATTTGCAACATTTGGGCAAATTATATATCGGACAGCATACAGCAGAAATATTAAACTGCGACATTCGCAAAGCCGACGAAAACATTGCTGCATTGCAAAAAGCCATCAAAGTTGCTGAAGATGAGATGGATTACGTTACACGCGATACATTAAAAAATATCCTTGCACAAGATGAAGAATATTGGGACTGGGCAAATACGCAAACCGATTTAATTGAAAAAGTCGGTATTGAAAACTATATCCAAAGTCAGCTTGAAGACGACTGATATTTAGCATTCCTTAAAATGAAAATCGCTAAACGAAATACGTTTAGCGATTTTTTTTTGATTAGAATTTCATTCTCATCACTTCTTGGATGGTCACATGCTCATTATACATTGCCGCAAGAATATCTAACTGATGTTGTGCCAAATCCATCTGCCCATTATACGCCAAGTATTGTGCATATCTTTTTAGGTTCTGTGCAGTGAGATATTCTTTAATAATACGATCTGCCATTTGTAGTTGTGCTTTAGTCGCCACTTTTTTAGTGTCTGTATATTGCCACTTTTGGCGTGTAGCCAATTTATCATACAAATATGACTTGTTGCCATACAACGCAAGACGTGATTTATCATTTGCCATATCCCAGTATAGATACTGCCCTACCATCAATGCAAACACACTCAAATAGGCAATATACATCGCACTATTCACACCAAGAGAGAGTCTTATATGCTGCGACTTCAAGTCATCCAAAGCGATACCACAGGTGATCGCAAACAATAATAAAAAATAACTATAGAAAATTGGATATTCCAGCAAAGCATGCGTAAAAATCGCCAACATCATCATTGTAGCGATAATGGTATGTTTCTGTTTGGCTTTAAGTATCATTTTACCGAATAAATAAATAAAATAGATAACAATCACTGCACCCAAAATAATGCCATTCCAAATCAGCATATCAATCACAATATTGTGTGCACTATTATACCAAAGATGCATACCCTGCTGTGGCGAAGCAGCATACTCTGCTGCGGTAGTTTGATACCAACCATAGCCAGACCAAGGTTGCTGTTTAAGTGCTACCCACATTTGATACCACATATCTACACGGTCGTGTCCACCTGAAGCTCGCTCAACGCCCACAGCAGTCTCTACAATATGGAAGCTAGATTGTGTACTCAGAATATGACTTAACCATTTTGGCAACCACATCGAAAGATAGTAAAATCCCAAACCTAACACAATCATATAACTTGGCGTTCTTAGATTATGTTGGAAACGATGGAATAACAAAAAGAGTGTAATAAGAATACTACTGATCCACACCGTTCTTGACTGTGTCAAAGCGATAACAAAAATAAAAAATGCAATAAATAGAATACTCAAATAAGACTTAAGCTTATTTTGTTCATATAGATACAATGCAGATAATGTGCTGACGGCAAGCAAGGTTGCCAAATGATTTGGTTGCCCAGTATTACCATAAGGGCGATTGGACACAAAATTCAATATCCATTGATGTTTTATACCAAGCCATTGCATTACAGCAATACAAGCAGCAGCCAATCCAACCAAAATCAGGGCAATAGCAAATTTTTCAAAAAACTGTTCTTTATATTGTCTGATCAGTTGATAGCTTGCCCATAAACTCAATAAAAAGCCAAAGAGATAAAGTAGGCTAAATACTGTGTCTTGAAAAAAGCTAATCTGTCCAAATAGCATCTGTAAGATAGGAATCGTTGCTATCCATACAATTGGTAACGTGACTTTGGGAATTTGCCAATCTTTGACTGCTATCAGTGTAAATAAAAATAGCAAAAGTCCTGAGCCTACAGCCAAGCTTTCTGATAGAAAGCCTGGAATAGCACCGTAGCGAAAAGGATTATTTATTGCGAAAAAAAATAAGATACCACTACATATAAGCGTAAAAGCCTGTAGGTACTTAGAAAATTCTCTCATATCAAAGCATCTGAGTTTATGGTTGACATATTCTAGTTTGAGATGAATATTAATACAACTCAGTAAGCCTAATGTTGAGATCTTCCATTCACCATCAACTCATTCTTCACAAGCTCAATTCCAAGTGGAGTGCCATTCTTATCAAGCAACAGTATAGGAATATCGTTGCTAGCATCTGTGATTATAGGCATATAACCTTCGGCACTAGAATATTTTTCGATTAACGCATTATAAAACTTTTCATCCGCTTGCTTAACATAAGCCAATGCAATTTTATCTTTTTTCAAATGCAAATAATTTAATTGACTATAATTTTTCACATCATAAATAACGCTCTCATCATCTATCAACGGATCAACTTGAACCAATTTTGGCATTCCCCAGTTTTGTTCTAAAACAGAAACACGCTTAAAATGATGTTCGGGATTATTTATAAATGCTGGAGTTATCGCATAAACAACATCTTTGTGGTTTACTAACCAAGCAGGACGTGCTTGAGCAATGTTCCACATCCCACCTGTATAAGCAGCTAATTGCAAAACTACTATTACCGTCAAATCTAATTTTAATGTTTTTTTACCCTTTTTATATACAATAAAAGTGAGTAAAGGCCCTAATATAAGATCTACCAATAATAGTAAAATAAAAACGGACTCAACATTATAAATAATATTGAACGGATATGAGTACCACACTTGATAAATCAATATATAACTGATTAATGTCAGAATAATAGAAAATACTATATGTACTGCCGCAGCAATCAGCTTGTCTTTAATCATTTTTTCACTCATCATTTAGTTTATTGAACCATCATGTCTACATATGGATGACAGATACTTTTCAGCAATATTTGTTTTGCATTGCCAACTTCCATCAACACTTCTGTCCCAAATAATTTTTTTACCTGAAAGTGGCGGAGATGCATCACCTGAGACTACAGCTGAAATATTGGTTGTACTTGTCATTGGTGTAGAAATACTCGCAACACCCATGCCACCTGGCAAAGTAACACCAACTTGCGAGCCACCAGTAATTAAATTAGATGCTGTTGCCCTTGGATCACACTCTCTTACACCTAAACCAATAACAGTTAGTCCATTTTGCAAGCATTCTTCAACAGTGAGTCTGAGCTGACTCACTTCACTAATCACTCTAGTGGATTGAGATTTAGCTACATAAATTTGGTATTGTGGGATAGCAATCGCAGCTAAGATACCAATCACCGCAATGACGATCATCAACTCAATTAAAGTAAAGCCTAGGCGATGTTTCATATTAATTTTTCTCCATGAAACAATACAATTCAATGTACATTATCCATACCATCAAATATGATAAAAATCCAATAGTGATTGATAAATCTGCAACTTTAATTGATCTTTAATTTTATAATTCGGGGTACTTGAGGCTCTATAAGCAGCTAAAATACCACCATTACTATCAACAAATATATCTGTATTTACACCAGGAAAAAATCCAGATTTACCATAAAGAATAAAGTTCTTACCTGTTTGCTCATAAGGTAGCATTCCGTAACCATAACAACCCTCTAATACGTTAATATTGCAAGGGGTATTATTGCGTGAGACAACATTATAAGGCTTTTCTTTTAGCATATCTGCTGTCAAAAGTACCATTGATTTTGCAGAACCAGCTAAGCCACCGACTGCATATAGAGAATCTTTAAAGTCAAAATGCGTAGTATAGCTTTCTCCGTAGAAATCTTCATATCTAAAATCATATTTAATTTCATTAGGCAAGTAACCTTCTGCCACAAAATCAATATTTCGGCTTTGTAGATGATACAAATCATTTGCGAGAGCCTTAAAATCTTTTCCTGAAACTTTCTCAGCAATAGCACCCAGTAAACAATAACCAACATTCGAATAACTGAATTGGTTATTTGGTGTAAAATCTAATTGGGTAGTAGCTAATTCTTCCAACTGATTGGGACACCAGGGTTTGACATCCATAGTAAGCATTGGTGTATAAGTTTTGAAACGGTCAAAGCCTGCACTATGTTGTAGCAACATCTCAATAGTAATATCATTAATACGTTTATCATTTGCTGGTGGAATCTTTAATATGTCCACAAGCTTTGTATTCAATTCCAACTTACCTTGATTAATTAGATTTAGAATAATCGCTGAAGTGAGAACTTTTGATACACTCGCATAACGATATTGACTATCTACATTGATTGGGCTAGTGCCACGGAAACCATCCTCCCAACCACTCTCACAGTGATGTAGATGACCATTGGACTCACGAAAAACCAATTGGTTACTCATTGATTTTTGTTCGTAAATCATATTTCTGATGGTATCATGCATAAAATCAGGTGCTTTCTCAGAACAAGTTATGGTTCTTTCTGCGAATGGTGCCTGTGCGATATACACCCAACGATTAAGCAAATAATATTTTGCAGAATATAGATAGATGAATCCAGTCACTAAAACTAAAATAGTTACTAAAATAGCAGCATCTCGTCTGTTCAGATCTGAAAATAATTTTTTGTGCCTATTACTCATGTGGTTATCCTAAAGCCATAAAAGTCAGCGACAGTCGCCAAAATAATCAAATGCAAAGGATAAAAGATATAGAAAAAATATTTACCACCAAAGGATTTACCACGCTCTCCATTATAGGATATCCATAACACGGGGGCGAGTAAGATTCCTATCGGAAACCACGACAATATCAATATAGGTAAAGCATTTGATAAACCTAGATCAACTATTAACAGCAACCCCATAGCTACCAAAAGATATGCGATAGCTTGTCTTTTACGGTCGTCTCGATAATAAGCCAATACTAAACAAAAGCAAATTAAAAATATTCCCCAATCAAAAAATGTAGAAATCCCCAACAAACATGCTATCGCTATAAGTTTTGTTATATTCTCGAATTTAGCATGAAAAATAATTAAACTCAGTAATGCAAGTAAAAGATTAAAAAGAACATTACCTTTACTCAATATTAATAAGGGATCATGCATTATTTTGGTAAAAGAATAAGTGATTAGTGTAAATGGAATCTGTGATAATAATGCAAACAAAGTTAGGCGAAACGCATATTTTTTGATATTGTTAGAATGAAAAAAACCCTCGACGATAAAAAAACACATGATAGGTGCAGTTAATCGACCGAAAAAATGTAAAGACTGACCAAGCAATGTATTACTATCTAGATATATCCATGCAAAGTGATCTAATAGCATAAAAAGTATGGCTAGCATCTTAAGATCAAATCCATCCAAGCTAAAACCCCTATATTTTTTTTTGATTAAAAGTCTTTCAGCTTGCATAGTACAGACACCTTTTCTTTTAATAAACCAAAAAAAGGCAACCGAAGTTACCTTTTTCTAATAATCAAGTAAACTTAGTTCTTATTAGGCTTTAGGTGGACAACCTGCAGGTGCAAATTTAGCATCTACGGTTGTACTACAAGTCCAGCTACCTTCTGCACTACGTTCCCATTTCAAAGTCTTAGTAGCGATACGTTGAGCAGCATTTTGACCAAATGTAGCTTCAATAGAACCTACGCCACCTGTAGGATAAGTGATTTTCAAACCACCTTGACCTGGAGCTTTCGCAGTAGTTTCGTTTGATGTAGCAGCAGCACCACTAGCAGCTATCAAGTTAGATTTCGTCCAACCAATATTACACTGTTCATCAGTTTTACCATCTAATACACAAGTTTCGATCGCTGTTTTCACTGCACTTACTTCACCCATTACACGGCTAACTTGTGATTTAGCGATGTAGTTTTGGTATTGTGGAATAGCGATTGCAGCCAAGATACCGATGATCGCGATTACGATCATTAATTCGATTAAGGTAAAACCTTTTTGCATAGTTTTCATGCTTTTTCTCCGGTGTCCGATATTGGACATTGTTTAAACTTACTCACTCAGTGTGAGCACCATGCCATAGTATTAGCACGAAGCGTGCCAACTTTTACAAAACATTGATTTATAATGATTTGATAAAAAATCGGGTATAAAAGACATAAAAAATGTGATGTGCGTCATGCTTTTTATTTTAAATTAGTGACGTTTTTTGTCATAGTACACAAGTAATGTGACAAAGTTTGTATTTATTGTTATCGATTTTTTGGTTTTGTAACATCATCTGCTTAGATTTTGTATTCAAGCTGGATTTTTACCCAAAAAAAAAAAGACCATACACTTTATATACGGTCTTTTTTCTATACTTTGTGGTTCAGTCACCTTGTTGTAGTGTCCAACCTGCTTCTTTGGCTGCACGGGTTCCGCCCATCAACACCACATATTCACGTGCATCATCCAAGCCCTCAAGTAGCTCTGCTGCACGTGGTGCCTTACTGCCACCACCACACAAAATATAAATCGGCTGGTCTTTTGCCACATCATTTAGGCTATCCACATTCAAGCTGTCGATTGGATAGTTTTTTGCACCTTGGATATGTCCATCCTGATAATTACTCTTATCACGTACATCCCAAATGATTGCGTCGGCTTGTGCATTAAAGCTGGTGATGTCTTGCTTACGGATCATGATTGTCTCCTTAACCTTTCCGTGAAGTTATCTATAACAAACAAATATACCAGACATTTATCTGTCATATTCAATGTTCGGTCTGTCTGTTATAACATGGATTTTACAAAATATGGCAGTCGCATGTACAAAATATATACATTGGATTTATAAAAAAACAATTCTTTTGTTCGCAATACTTGGCAAATCACAAAAAGCCCTTTAGCATCAAGCACAATAGTTATTTTTTAGTTTCATTTTGGAGTTTGTCATGCCATCTTTTGATATTGTGTCTGAATTAGAATTGTTTGAAGTGAATCATGCGGTACAAAATACGCAAAAAGAAATCGCAACACGTTTTGATTTCCGTGGTCAAGACGTATCGATTGAACTCAATGAAAAAGCCAAAGAAATCAAAATCACCACCGAAAGCGATTTCCAATGTGAACAAGTTTATAATATGTTAGAAAATCATTTTTATAAACGTAAAATTGATACTCAAGCTTTGGATCCACAAAAAGCCAGTGCATCGGGCAAACATGTGGTACAAGTGATTAAACTTAAAGACGGATTGGACAGCGATACAGCCAAGAAAATCAATAAGGCAATTAAAGAAAGTGGTATCAAAGTGCAGTCATCAATTCAAGGTGACAAAATCCGTGTGACGGATAAAAAACGTGATACTTTGCAACAAGTCATGGCATTTCTGAAAGAACAGCAATTTGGCGTGCCATTGCAATTCAACAACTTCAAGGACTAAGTTTCAGGAAAAAAATCATGAAAGACAATCGTCTGTTCAAAATGGTGAAGTCGAGCTATATTTTACCTAAAGCAATGCAACGCACTTTTTGGACTAAACTATTCGGTCGTATCGTGCCGATGGTGGGTACCGCAAAAATCCGTTATATTGAAGTGAGCCAATCACAAGTGGTTGTAAAAATTGACAATCATAAAGATATGCAAAATCATATCAAAGGCGTACACGCTGCGGCTACAGCGTTATTGGCTGAGACCGCAACGGGTTTTGTTACGGGCTTGAATGTGCCTGATGATCGTATCTTATTGATTAAATCTTTGCATGTCGATTATGTCAAGGTCGCTAAAGGAGCATTGACTGCCACCGCAACATTGAGCGATGAACAGCGTGCCATGATTTTTAATACTGAAAAAGGCGAGTTAGCGATTCCGATTAGTGTGGTCGATGACAGCGGTAAAGAACCCGTAAAATGCGAAATGATTTGGGCTTGGCGACCAAAGCGTTGATTTTATGATTTAACTTAATCTTTTGATTTAAAAAATAAAAATGCTGTAATTGAATGATTACAGCATTTTTTTACGTCTCACATTTTCAAACGATTTAAAAGAAAGTTTAGCTGATTCCCTGCCCTGCCAACAATTGTTTGAGTTGCATTTCATTCATTGCACCGCTTTGACGTGCCAATTGTTGGGTTTGTTTAAATAAAATCAAACTTGGAATACTACGAATATTAAAAAATTCTGCCAAACGTGGCGATTGCTCGGTATCGACTTTGGCAAATTGCACTGGGTTGTACTGCCCTGCCAAACGTTCAAATACGGGTGCCATCATCTGACATGGTCCACACCAAGTCGCCCAAAAATCTACCAAAATCGGCAATTCGCTATGCGGTACAATCTGCATAAAATTATCATCATTTAATACAATTGGTTTGGCTTGCCATAAAGGACTTTGACAATGACCGCATTTTGCTTGTGATAAATAGTTGATATCCGGTAAATTATTTTTCTTTAAACAGTGACTACAAACGATTTGCATGATTGACTCCAGTACTCAAAGCGTATTCATTTTAACGGATTAAAATGAAAAGATTACGTTTATGCTATACTTTTTTGGGGCGAAAATGCTAATATCAAGATATCTTGATTTATACTTAAAGGACAACATGATGCAAGAAAAAGTCAGTTTTGCAGGGCAAATTTTGCCAGAACAAATGCCTCAGGTGGTTGAACAGGGCTTCCGCTCGGTCATCAATAACCGTCCAGATATGGAAGGCGGTGCAGATCAACCTACTTCCGCCCAAATCGAGACTGCCGCACGTGCAGCAGGTTTGGATTATGTGTTCCAACCTGTCGTTCCAGGGCAAATTACTGAATTTGATGTGCGTACTTTTGCCAATCATTTTAATGAATTACCAAAGCCAATTTTGATGTTTTGCCGTACAGGTAATCGTTCAAATAATCTATTTCAATTGGCAAAGGAAATGGATCTGTTAGATGGTTTGGATTAATTTTTTCAAACTAATACGTTCTAAAGACACGGCTTTGGCTGTGTTTTTTTATTTTCGGTCATCTTATTCCATAATTTGAGTGTATAATTTAACAAAACTTCTTTTACTTTTCCAAACCTACTTTGTTAAAAAGGTATTTCCTATTAAATCTCTCAAAAGCATTGCAATCATTGGCGGTGGTATCGCAGGCAGTACCATTGCCCTTCGCCTAGCTCATCTTGGGCTTAACGTACATTTATTTGAAAAAAATAATAGCCTAGTCAGTGGTCCACCGATGTGCCATCTTCATGCTGGGGGCAATATGTATCGTGAGCTTTCCGATGAAGATTGTCGCACACTATTACGCCAAGGTATTGATACGGTTCATCTTTATCCGCATAGTATTGATGCACGTCCGACGTTGATTGCTGTGCCTTGCCGAGATGATGGTCATCCTGAAACTTTGTTACCACGTCTCAAAATGCTCAAGGATTATTATCAACAACTTATCGCTGAAAATCCCAAAAATGCGATATTTGATGAATATTATCATGTATATGAGCGTGCTGATTTGGATAGATTAAAGACTTTAAGTACGGTAAAAACACCGATCAGTGCCGATGATTGGATGATTAATTTTGTCCACGTCACCGACTTGGATCAGCTTAAATATCCTGTGATTTTGGTCAATGAATACAGTTGGAATATTTTTCAATTGTCCGCATCGGTGAGCAGCTATTTGCTTCTTTTGAATACTGTGCATCTTCATTTTCAAAGTAAAGTTCAGCATATTCAACAACAAAGCGATAAAACTTGGCAAATCAGTTATCAACAAACTAACCATGATGTTGTGGATAACTTAACACTAAACGTAGATTTTATGATTAATGCTGCAGGTTTTCTTACAGGTCAAATTGATGACCAAGCCAATGTTAAAATCGAACGTATGGTCGAATTTAAAGCAGCTTATCTAAGCCGTTGGGATAAGTGCGATGATGCCAATCATATTTTGGCATTACCTGAAATGGTCTTTCATGGTGAGCGTGGCACGCCTACTGGTATGGCACAATTTACCCCTTATGCAGGCGGCTATGTGCAATTGCATGGTATGAGCAATGAGATTACCCTATTTGATGATGGTTTGCATCACAGTACGGCTGAGAGTAGCCAACCTTACGTCAATCCAACTTATGTCAATTATATCAATCAAGGTTGGGATGAAAATGTGCCTGCAAAACGGACACAGCGTGCGATTGAATTTTTGACTGTATTTATTCCTGAATTTAGCAATGCAAAGCCTTATCACAGGGCATTATTCGGTGCACAACAAGTGCCTGATGATGATATTGCAGTGCGTGTAGGTTCGGTCGAAATTGATGCCAACAAAAATTATGCCACGGTACAAAATGTCAAAGCCAGTTCTGCACTAGATATTGCCGATAAAATTGCCAAGCATTTATATGATTTGGCTTGGATTGAGAGCGATGCTCGACCACATCAGTGGTATGATTTAGATAAAAATCAAGTTACGGCTTTGGCAAAACAAACTGCTGAGCAACGTGGCTATGATAAAGTGTTGGCGGAGATTGATTTTCCATTAAATATCACTCAAACCCATAACGTGTCGCTTTCATTAGATGATTCACAACCTATTGATTACCAAGCCAATGCCACCACGATGCAAGCAATTGCTGATTTTCGGCAAGGTCGAGTAAAACAGTATAAAAATATCAATGCTTTGAGGGATAAGCTAAATAAAAAGCATTGAGTTTAATTTAATCTCATTTAATGTAAGTTCGATTTTAAACAGCATATTTTTATTACAATGATTTGATTTTAAAACCCTAAGGTGAGCATCCTTGCCCACCACAGCATCGAATATGCTGGCGGTCAAGGATATTTACCCTACAGATAAATTAATTTTTTAATTATAAATCAAATATTTATATTCAAAGCCACATCAAGCATACCTTGGATAAAAACAAGATTTACACTTGCTTAACAAATATGGCATTTTCAGGTAGAATCAAAAGGATTTTTTTATAATTTTTGAGCCTATCATGACTACTGAAAATGCAGCACAAAACGCAGCACAATCTGCGGAAAACATCGCCACCACTTATGATCCATCACATATCGAACAAAAATGGTATCAAACGTGGGAACAAAACGGTTATTTCAAACCAACATTAGATAAGGAACAATCGTTCTCGATTGCTTTACCACCGCCAAACGTCACAGGTTCTTTGCACATGGGGCATGGTTTTAACAATGCCATCATGGACGCATTGACCCGTTTTCACCGTATGCAAGGCATGAATACGCTTTGGCAACCCGGCACCGACCACGCAGGTATCGCCACACAAATGGTGGTAGAGCGTCAGCTTGCAGCACAAAATATCAGCCGTCATGACTTGGGGCGTGAAGCATTTTTAGAAAAAGTATGGCAATGGAAAGAGCAATCAGGCGGCACGATTACAAAACAAATTCGCCGACTCGGTTCATCGGTGGATTGGTCACGTGAACGTTTTACCATGGATGATGGCTTATCGAATGTGGTAAAAGAAGTCTTTGTACGTTTGCATGAAGATGGTTTGATTTATCGTGGTAAACGCTTGGTCAACTGGGATCCAAAATTCCACACTGCCCTATCTGACCTTGAAGTGGAAAGCCACGAAGAACAAGGCTCTCTATGGCACTTTAAATATTATTTTGCTGATAAATCTTTAAAAACCAAAGACGGCTTAGACTATTTGGTGGTTGCCACCACACGCCCTGAAACTTTACTCGGTGATACAGCGGTTGCGGTCAATCCTGATGATGAACGCTATCAACACTTGGTCGGTAAAAATATTATCTTGCCGATTACAGGTCGTGAAGTACCGATTATTGCCGATGATTATGTAGAAAAAGAATTTGGTACAGGCTGTGTCAAAATCACCCCTGCTCACGATTTTAATGACTATGACGTGGGCAAACGCAATCAATTGCCATTGATTAACATCTTTAATCTTAATGCTGAAATTTTGCCAGAATTTGAATGGATGGAAAAATCAGGCGCACCAATCAGCAAGACCATTACCGCACCAAATGAATATGTTGGCTTGGAGCGTTATGCGGCACGTAAACAAATCGTTGCTCAAGCTGAAGCAGAAGGCTGGTTAGAAAAGATCGAAGCCCATACGCAAAAAACACCAAAAGGCGACCGTTCGGGCGTAGTGGTTGAGCCATTATTGACCGACCAATGGTATGTCAAAATTGCACCATTAGCACAGCCTGCCATTGAAGCGGTACAAGACGGACGTATTAAATTCGTCCCTGAGCAATACAATAATATGTATATGTCTTGGATGAATAATATTCAAGATTGGTGTATTTCTCGCCAATTGTGGTGGGGGCATCGTATCCCTGCATGGTATGACGAGCAAGGCAATATCTATGTGGCACGCAATGAAGATGAAGTGCGTGCGAAATACCATTTACCTGCCGATTTAAGCCTACGCCAAGATGATGATGTGCTAGATACTTGGTTTAGCTCGGCATTGTGGACGTTCTCTACTTTAGGTTGGACAGGTGATAAAAGCCAAGATGCGATGAATGACATCCTGCAAAAATTCCATCCGACCAGTGTTTTGGTGACAGGTTTTGACATCATTTTCTTCTGGGTTGCCCGTATGATCATGATGACTTTGCACTTTGTCAAAGATGAAAACGGTCAGCCACAAGTACCATTTAAGACCGTATATGTACATGGTTTGGTGCGTGATAGCGAAGGGCAAAAAATGTCAAAATCTAAGGGCAACGTGCTTGACCCATTAGACTTGATTGACAGTATCGACCTAGAAAGCCTAGTCGCAAAACGTACTACAGGTTTGATGAACCCGAAAGATGCAGCAAAAATTGAAAAAGCCACTCGCAAAGAATTCCCAGACGGCATTCAAGCTTACGGTACCGATGCGGTGCGTTTTACTTTCTGTGCTTTAGCTAATACAGGTCGTGATATTAAGTTTGATTTAAAACGTGTTGAAGGCTATCGTAATTTCTGTAATAAAATTTGGAATGCGACACGTTTTGTATTGATGAATGTCGAAGGCAAAACCATTGCTAGTGAAGCGAAACCAGAACTTTGGGAATTACCAGAGCAATGGATTGTGAGCCGTTTGCAAAAAGCTGAACAAGCAGTGAATTTGGCATTTGAAACCTATCGTTTAGACCTTGCAGCCCAAGCGATTTATGACTTTATTTGGAATGAATATTGCGATTGGTATGTGGAGCTGACCAAGCCAGTATTGAATGATGCCAATGTATCAGAAGAGCGTAAAGCCGAAGTGCGTCGTGTGTTATTAGCAACGATGGAAACAGCATTGCGTTTGGCACATCCGTTGATGCCATTTATCACTGAAGAAATTTGGCAGACCCTTGCCCCAATGTTAGGCAAAGCCAAAGCAGACGGTACAGACACCATCATGCTTGCCCCATATCCAAAAGCCGATGAAAGTCGTATCAATGAACAAGCCGAAGCGGATATGGCGTGGTTGCAAAGTTTGATTGGTGCAGTGCGTAATATTCGTGGTGAAATGGGCTTGGGTAATGCTCGTCTATTGCCAGTATTGTTGCAAAATATCTCGGATAGTGAGCGTACGCAAATTGAGCGTATTGAGCCATTATTTAAAGCTTTGGCGAAAGTGGAAAGTTTGCAATTCTTAACGAAAGACGAGCAAGCACCGTTATCATCATCGAGTGTGATTGGCAGTGCAACGGTGTATGTACCGATGAAAGGTTTAATCGACCCAAATGCGGAATTGGCACGTTTGCAAAAAGAATTGGATAAAATCCAAAAGCAACACGACCAAATCGCCAATAAATTGGCAAATGAAGGCTTTGTTGCTAAAGCACCTGCTGCCGTGGTAGAAAGTGAAAAAGTCAAATTGGCTGAATTTGCTGATCAAATCGGAAAAATTCAAGCCAATATGGAGCAGATTAAGGCGTTGTAATCAGCTAGTAAAGACAAGATTGAATTTATCAGCCAATCTTGTCTTTTCTCTTATTTTGATATTATTTGTTTTATACGATGATGAAATAAAATCGTGTGACACTATTTATTTTAAATATTCTGTAGGGTAAGCCATGCGAATTTCTGAAATTGTAATTGAAAATTTTAAATCTTTTGCTAATCGGACTGTTATCAATACTGATAAACCGATTGTATGTTTTGTAGGTTAAAATAATACTGGAAAAACGACAATATTTCGTGCATTAGACTTTCTACGTAATGGAGTCGTAAGCGGAAAAAATATTTCTGATTAGACCTCTTTCGAAAATGTAAATTTAGCGATTAACTTGCCAATTTATAAATCCTGCCACTAATTTCATTCTCAA